>JALVPS010000001.1 GCA_027031685.1 Gammaproteobacteria bacterium
ACGAGGACGAGGGCCTGCTGTACGCCATCTCCGACCGCGGCGCCCTGTTTCACCTGCGCCCCGAGTTCAAGGGGGGCGAACTGGTGCGCGCGCGGGCGGTGGCCGCCTGGCCGCTGCTCGACCCACAGGGCCGCCCGCTCACCCAGGGCATGACCGACGCCGAGGGGCTGGTGCTGCGCGGCGGCCACAACGGCCGGCGCGGCGACAGCGAGCTGGTCATCTCCTTCGAGCACCAGCCGCGCATCTGGCGCTACGACAACCACGGCCGCTACCAGGGCCGCCTGCGCCTGCCACCCGTGCTGCGCCTCAAGGGCAACTACCAGAACGCCAACGCCATGCTGGAGGCCGTCACCCACCACCCGCGCCTAGGCTACCTCACCGCGCCCGAGCGGCCGCTGCGCCGTCTGCCGCAGGACCGCATCACCCTGTTCGCCCTGGACGGCCGGCGCTGGCTGCTGCCGCGCGCGCCCCACGAGGGCAGCGCCGTGGTGGCGCTGGAGGCCCTGCCGGACGGCAGCCTGCTGGTGCTGGAACGCAGCTTCGCTTCCCTGCTGCACCCCATCGTCATCACCCTGAGCCGCGTCTGGCCCACGCCCGACTGCCGCGCCGAACGCCATCACCCCTGCCGCCACCAGGCCCTGTTCGAGCTGAGCTCGGCGCAAGGCTGGCTGCTGGACAACTTCGAGGGCCTCACCCGCTACCGGGGCAATCGCTTCTTCATGGTGAGCGACGACAACGGCTTCGTGCTGCAACAGACCCTGCTCAGCCAGTTCGCCCTGCCGAAGCTGGACATCCAGCCGCCGAAATGACGACCGCCCGGCACGGGCCGGGCGGTCGTCAGCGATCGGACGGACGGTGCGGCACCGCCCGCTGGCGGGTTGCCCCTTCTCCCTAGTCGGACTTCTTTCTGTCGTACTCGTTGCTCTTCTTTTCCTTCTGCTTCGTCTTCTTCCCCTTCTCTTTGCCGGTCTCCTTCTTGCTTGCCTTGCTGCCGGCCGACTTCTTCTCCTTGGCGTCCCCGGACTTCAACGCCCCGGTCTTGTCCCTGTTGGCGCGACTGGCCTTTTCCTTGCTGGCCTTGTGCGCGCTGCCCTTGCTGGCGGCGCCCTTGGACGGCTTGGCGCGGCAATAGCCCTCCACGGTCACCCCCTTCTTGGTGGTGTAGCTGTTGACCCAGGAACAGGCCGCATTGCGGCCGCAGGCACTCTTTTCCAAGCCCTTGCAGGAAGACGCGGCGACTGCCGAGCCGCCGGACAGCGACAGTGCCAGCACCACGATCCCGGCAAAAATGAGGCGGAACATCTTCATCGCAAACTCCTTGATGGGTGAGAGAAAACAGGGCCAACGCCCCAGTGGGAGACTAGCACAGCCACGCGCCCCCACCGCCGTGCGCGACGGCACCGAATGCAAATGGATGTTAAACATCCGATTCGGCAGGCACAGCGCAGGCATTCAACCCGGACCGACCTCGACCTCCCGGCATGGGACCAGACACCTAGCCACCGGTCCGGTTTTCGGGGGGCCCTGACTATATGGGGGAGAGGGCCGAGATGAAGAGGAACCTTCCCGCACCGCCACCCCATCGAGCATGGCTCCCCATGGCTTCCCCTCACCACCACAGCTCGGGGAATAGCGCCATGACTGGCGCACGCAAAAAAAAATGCCCCGCGGGGGCGGGGCGCAATCAACCAGGAGTGTTGAAGATGAGAAGATTCTCAGAGCGGTGCCACCACGCCTGCAACCCCCACCTGATTGGCGGTCTGCATGAGGTAGCGCACTTCCTGCACCGGCACCGAGATGGAAAAGTCGTCCAGCCGCACGTAGCGCCCGCCGGTGTCCAGGGCACCGAAGCCGGTGATGATGCCGGCCAGCACGTGGTGGCCACCCTCGCAGGCCAGCAGGGCACCACCCGACTGACCGTAGTCCACGGCGGCGGTGGTGTGCAGCTCGCCAGAGGCGATCCAGCCAGCGAACTCGCCGGCGTTGGCCACCTGGGGGCCACCCAGCGGGAAGCCGACGGCCCACACCGTGGCGTGCTCGGCCAGGGCCTCGTTGCCCAGGGGCAGGGGACGCCGGCCACCGGTGTCCACCGCCAGGAGGGCCACGTCCTGATTGGGGTAGGCCAGCAGCACCTGCGCCGGGCGCGCGTCGGGGCCGAAGTGCACGGCCACGTCGGGCAAGTCCTCCACCACGTGGGCGGCAGTCACCACCCGGCCGGGGGCCACCACCACGCCACTGCCCTCCACACCCTCACCGGTGAGACGCACCACCGCGGCCAGGGTGGCGGCATCCGGCGCGCCGCAGGCGGCGCCGGCGACGTGCATAGTGAGCAGCAGAGGCAGCGCGAGTACGATCGGTCTCTCCATCGACGGTACCTGTCTGTTCGTCCCGAATCCCTGCCTCATGTTCCCGCGCCGGACACCGCCGGTCTGTTAACCGCTTCCGGTAATCGCCCCCCGCCGGGCCGTCGCTGTGCGGTTCTGTGATGCAGGCGGCAGGGTGCGGACTTATACTCCGTGCATCGCCCTGCCCCGCCGCGCCCATGTACACCCTGACCCTGATCCGCCATGCCAAGTCCAGCTGGGACGATCCGTCGCTGGACGATTTCGACCGCCCCCTGAACACGCGCGGCCGGCGCGACGCGCCCTTCATGGGCCGCCTGCTGCGCGAACAGGGAGTGCGTCTCGATCTGTTGGTATCCAGCCCGGCGCGGCGCGCCCTGGACACGGCGCGCGAGATCGCCCGCCAGGTGGGCTATCCGCCGGAGGCCATCCGCCAGGAGCCGGCCATCTACGAGGCCAGCCCGGGTGGCCTGCTGGCGGTGGTGCACACCCTGCCGGCGCGGGCCCACTCGGTGGGGCTGGTGGGCCACAACCCCGGCCTGAGCCTGCTGGCGCAGCGCCTGTCGCGGGAGCCAGTGCCGGAGCTCAAGACCTGCGCCTTCGTGCGCCTGGCCTTCGAGGTGCCGGACTGGTCGGCGGTGGACGAGCACGGCGGCCGGCTGCTGGCCTTCGAGTATCCCAAGAAATACCCCAAGGCGCGGCGGCTCAGCGGATCCACTTGATCTCGGCCGCCGTGTAGCCGCCGATTACCGCCTCGTCCAGCGAATAGGGCATGTAGGCGTTGTGCTCGTCGAAGGGGATGCGCCCGCCCATGATCTCCGCCTTGCGCTGCGGCAGGCGCTTGGCCACCCACGGCTCGGCGAAGCCCGCCGGGTAGAGGGGATAGTTGGTGACCGGGTCGTATTTGTCGGTGGCGCCCAGGGTGTGCAGCATCTCGTGGGTGAGCACGAAGTTGTTGGAGCCGTCGTATTCGTGGTCGGCGAAGCCGTACACCAAGCCCAGCATGCCCTTGCTGAGGGCCACCGAGTTGGGCAGCCGGTCCGTGTGCCCGGGGTCGAACAGCACCAGGTACATGCGGATATCAGCCGGCTCGCGGTCGTGGCGCAGGCTCCAGTAGCGCATGCCCAGGCTGTAGCCGATGGCGTGCAGCACGCCCCCGTCACGCGGCGGCGCCGGCGGCGCCTCGTCCAGCTGCCCGCCCAGCACCACCTGCACCGGCTCGTCCACCAGCAGGTGGTAGCCGCGCGCCTGGCGCTTCATGAAACGCTCCACTTCGTCGAACTGGGCCTCGCCGAGGGAGTCGATGTAGGCCTGCGTGGAGGCCCGCCCGTCGCCGTTGATGGGGTAGACAACCACCCGCAGGGGCTCGATCCAGTCGGTGGCCTCCAGCTGCTTGAGGTAGGTCTCGCTGCTCACCAGGCACAGCACGATGAGCAGGGTGGTGACGCGAATCTTCTTCCACATGGTGCGCTCCGCCGTGTGAGGGATGGCGCCGCGCCGGCCGTCGCCGCAATGACGCCGCCGGTCGGCCCTTGCCCCGATTATCGGCAGTGGGCGGCCCCGCCATCCGTGACGGGGTTCAAGGCCGCATGTAAGCCCACGCGCGGCCCGTCACGCCGCAACCGCGACCGGCGGTCCCCTGCGCCCGACGGACAGTGACGCACGGGGCCGGATGGCCCGGCATTGACCCGCGGCAGGATCACCCGCCCCCGGACCGGGTAGGATGAGACGATCGTCCGCCGACCCGGAAGCCATGGCCGCCGAACCCATCAAGCTCTACCTGACCCCGCCCCACCCCTGCCCCTATCTGCCCGGCCTCGACAGCGTCAACCTGCTCGCAGACCCCGACCATCCCATGGACCCCTGGCAATACGGCCGGCTGGTGGCGCGCGGCTTCCGGCGCAGCGGTGGGCACGTGTACCGGCCCTACTGCCCCGACTGCCAGGCCTGCGTCCCGGTGCGCATCCCGGTGCGCCGCTTCCGCCCCGACCGCAGCCAGCGCCGCTGCCTGCGCCGCAACGCGGACCTCACCGTGCACAGCGTGCTGCCCCATCTCAGCGACGAATACTTCGCTCTGTACGAGCGCTACCTGCGCCGGCGCCACCCCGGCGGAGGCATGGACGAGCCCACCCCGGACAGCTTCGAGGACTTCCTCATCTCCCCCTGGAGCGAGACGCGGTTCGTGGAATTCCGCCTCCGGGGACGGCTGCTGGCGGTGGCCGTCACCGACCTGCTGCCGGACGGCTTCTCCGCCGTGTACACCTTCTACGAGCCGGACGAGACGCGGCGCGGGTTGGGCACCCTGGCCATCCTCTGGCAGGTGGAGGCGGCCCGTCGCCTCCACCTGCGCCACGTGTACCTGGGTTACTGGATCGCCGACAGCCCCAAGATGGCCTACAAGATCCGCTTCCAGCCCCTGGAGGGCTACCGGCACGACCAGTGGCAGACCCTCCCCGGCGACCGCCAGTCGCTTGATCCGCGCCGCTGATGCCGGAATACTGCCCACTCCCGTCCAGCCCAGCGGAAGCCGGCCCATGAGCACCCGTCACCTGCCCCTTGCCACCCTGCTGCTCGCCACCCTTGCCAGCCCCGGCGCCGGCGCCCAGCCCGTCTGCAGCCGCGCCGACATCGACCACTACCTGGCGCGGGGCTTCACGCCGGAACAGGTGGTGCGCCTCTGCGGCAGCGCGGAGAAATCCGTCGTGCCCCCGCCGGCCGCGCCCCCGGCGGCGGCGCCGGCTGCCGCGGCACCCGCTGCCCCGGCCGAGGACGTGGCCGTGCTGCGCACCGCGCTGGATGCCGAGGACGTGCAGGTGGACGACAAGGAGATCCGCTACACCTGGGAGCGCTGCCTGCCCTTCGGCGAGGAAGGCTACGGCGGCCTGCGCGAGCGCGCCTGCGTCACCCTGGTCACCCACATCGACCGTCACGGCCTGCGCGTGCTCAAGGCCGCCAAGGGCATCCCCCTGCTGCGCGACCCCGTGCTGCGCGTGGCCGGCCACATCCGGCGCGAGGCGCAGGGGCTGGAGCGGCTCAACAAGCGCCAGCGGGCCGACTTCCTGCGCGACTACCCCCCACAGACCGACCGCCTCGACATCCCCCTCAAGCGCAGCATGGACCCGCGCCAGATCGCCGCCGTGCTCAAGCGCCTGGCCCTGCCCTGACCCTACCCTCCGCCGGCCCGCGTCGCGCAGCCCGACAGAGGGCAGAACGTGAATCCCCGCACAGTTCCGCCATCTCGTGGCCGAATATCTGCGGTTCCTAACATTTCGTCCCCTGCACCCTGCCTATAATGGGGTCTCGATCACTGCCTGAACGACCGCTCCAAGGCCTGCCGCCCGCAGGACGGTCTCTTCTGGCAATGCTGTCGGGGCACCGGGCGGAGCACGGCCGTGCCTGCCCGCATCTTCATCGAACAACACTAAGTGGGCTTATAGGAAATGGAAAAGAACATCGCAAGAAAACGGCTGTACGGCGCCATGCTGGTCGCACTGGGCATGACGGCGCTCCCGGTGGGGGCGGCCACCTTCCACGTAAACGACACGGGCGACCAAGGTGACACCACCCCGGGTGACGGCCACTGCGCCATCACGGGGAATTCCGCAAAATGCACCTTGCGGGCTGCCATCGAAGAGGCCAATTCCGATGCCAACCAGGACACGATCATCCTGGAGCCAGGCACCTACGCCATCCACGGCAATACACTGACCATCGGCCAACCGGTGGCCATCCAGGGAAGCGGCCGTGGCAACACCATCATCACCGGCAATGCGAGCCATCGGCTGTTCGCAGTCAATGGCGCCAGTACCACGGTAACGCTCTCCAATGTCAGCCTGTCCGGCGGTTCGGACACGGATGGCAGAGGGGCCGTCCTCTACAACGGTGGAACGACGACGCTGCAGAACGTGACGATCGATAACCCCACCGACACCCGCGGGCGCGCCATCGTCAATGCCTCGGGGGCCACGCTCATCGTAGACGATAGCCGGCTTTCCGGCGATGCCAAGGGCCAGGCCGGCATCGCCAACCAGGGCGGCACGGTTTCCATTTCCAACACCACGGTAGAGAAATTCCGCGCCGAAAGGACGGGCAGCTTTACACCAAGCGAGGAAAACAGCGGCGGCGCGCTGTTCAGCAAGGACGGAACCGTCCGGATCAGCTCCAGCCGATTCACCGACAACTACTGCGATCTGGACGGCGGTGCGCTGTATCTGGAAAAGACTACCACCACCATCGATCACAGCGTCCTAAGTGGCAACAGGGCAGGGTTCAAGGGGGGCGCCATCCACCAGGCCTTCGACCGCAATGCCCTACCCAACACCGCACCCGGACTGACGATCCAATATACCGCCCTGCGCAACAACCGCGTCAACACTCCGGTGACGAGGGACGCCGGCCACGGGGGCGGCCTCTATATCGGAGATCACGCCACTATCGATCATAGCGAGATATCCGGTAACGAGGCCAACAAAGGGGGGGGGATCTATGTCGCCGGCCAGCAGAATTCTGTCACGGACAGCACCATCAGCGGCAATACGGCGCGCCAACTCGGCGGCGGGCTCTATATGCAGAGCACCCGCAATCCGCCCGATCCGGCAGGAACCGGCGCCGCACGCATCAAACTGACCCACGTCACGCTGGTCCAGAATGGTGCGAAAGCAAGCAGGCCGAGCGGTGACAATATCTACTTCACCCCCGGCAGCCAGGCCTCCATCTACAACAGCATCGTGGACTTGCCGGAAAACGGGCACAACTGCAATCGAAGTGTGCCGGGTTTCGATCAGAATGGTGATCCAAACCAGCCGGCCACGGTGGGACCCGGCGATCCCGCCCTGGACGAAGCCGCGGGCAATTTCACCAGCGATACCTGCGGACCGGGCCATACCAGTGCCGATCTGTTGCTGGATACCACGCTCAAGGACAACGGGGGCCCGACGCAGACCCATGCCCTGCAGGCCGGCAGCTCCGCCATCGCCGCCGGTGACAATCGTTACTGCACCTCCACCGACCAGCGCGACGAGCCCCGCGATGTCCCATGCGACGTAGGCGCCTTCGAGCGGCAGGCCAATGAGACCGGTTCGAATTCCGGCAATGGCTCCGGCAATGGCTCCGGCAATGGCTCCGGCAATGGCTCCGGCAGTGGCTCCGGCAGTGGCTCCGGCAGTGGCTCCGGCAGCAGTGATAACGCGGCAGTAAAGGGCGCAGGCGAAGACAGGGACGGCCCCGCCAAGACCGGCACGGGCCCACTCGGCCCCTGGATGCTGCTGCTGGGCGCGCTGCTCGGCTGGCGGCGGCTGCGGCGTTAGGCCGTCCCCTGCCCTCCGGCAAGAAGGCGCCTGCGGGCGCCTTTTTGCTGTGCGCCGCCGTGGCGCCGGCGGGTGGTAACCTGTAGCCCGGTCACCGCCACCGGGAGTCGCCATGCGAGTGCTGCGCGTGCTGTTGTGGAGCCTGCTGCCGGCCGCCCTGCTGGTCGCGGCGGTGTGGTATCTGGGCCGGCCGCGGCCGGTGGCGGTGCAGGTGGCAGAGGTGGCGCGCGGACCAGTGGCGCTCACGGTGAGCAATACCCGCGCCGGCACGGTGAAGGCCTGCCGGCGGGCCCGGCTGTCGCCGGCCATGGGCGGGCAGATCGCCCGGCTCACGGTGCGCGAGGGGCA
>JALVPS010000002.1 GCA_027031685.1 Gammaproteobacteria bacterium
TCCGGGGCCACGGTCCAGCGCCACATGTCCTCCTCCGGCGCGTTCCAGGGATCCTCCAGCGGGCCGCCCTCGTAGGAGATGTGCAAGAGGTTGGCGTCCATGGAATAGGGCGACTTCTTGCCGGCCTGGGCGAAGTCCACCGGGATGCCGTGCCGGGCGGCGTAGGCCATGAGCTTCTCGCGCGAGTTGAGATCCCACTCGCGCCAGGGGGCGATGATCTTCACGTCCGGCTTGAGGGCGTAGGCACCCAGCTCGAAGCGCACCTGGTCGTTGCCCTTGCCGGTGGCGCCGTGGGCGATGGCATCGGCGCCGGTGGCATTGGCGATCTCCACCAGGCGCTTGGCGATGAGCGGCCGGGCGATGGAGGTGCCCAGCAGGTACTCGCCCTCGTACACGGCGTTGGCGCGGAATATGGGGAAGACGTAGTCGCGCACGAACTCCTCGCGCAGATCCTCGATGTAGATCTCCCTCACGCCCAGCGTCTCGGCCTTGGCGCGGGCCGGTTCCACCTCCTCGCCCTGGCCGATGTCGGCGGTGAAGGTGACGATCTCGCAGCCGTATTCGTCCTGCAGCCACTTGACGATGACCGAGGTGTCGAGGCCGCCGGAATAGGCCAGCACGACCTTCTTCACATTGGATTGCGCCATGGATCTTTCCTGGATTGAGTTGACGGAGACAAGTGATACGCCGACCAAACGATAGATTATAGCGCAGTCGCCGCGCCGGCCAGGGACCGAGCAGGAGGCGGGATCACCCGAGCCATGGTCAAATCTGGTGGCATACCTCCTCTGCTGTTCAATCGGTTTCGATCAACCGATTCCGGTAGGGTACGCCGCCTCTCTCTCCCTCACGGCGCTGCGCGCCATGCCTGACGCACCACCAAAAAAGCCGGGACAAGGCCCGGCTTTTCATTCATGACGATCGTTGACGCGCTCAGTCATCCCCACCCTGCACAGACGGCGCGCCCGGCCGGTCGACCAGTTCCACATAGGCCATGGGGGCATTGTCGCCGACCCGGTAGCCGCACTTGAGGATGCGCAGATAACCGCCGGGGCGTGTCTTGTAGCGCGGGCCCAGCTCGTTGAAGAGCTTGCCCACCATTTCCTTGTCACGCAGCCGGGCAAAGGCCAGACGGCGCTTGTGCACGCTGTCCTCCTTGGCCAAGGTGATCAGCGGCTCGGCCACCCGCCGCAGCTCCTTGGCCTTGGGCAGGGTGGTCTTGATGATCTCGTGGCGGAACAGGTTGTTGGCCAGGTTCTGCATCATCGCCTTGCGATGGGCGCTGGTGCGGCTGAAATGACGGCCTGACTTACGATGTCGCATGGTCGCGTACCCAGTTGTCTATTGGTCTCAGGATGCCTTCTTGTCCTTCTCACCGAGGTTGGGCGGCGGCCAGTTCTCCAGCCGCATGCCCATGGACAGGCCGTGGGAGGCGAGCACGTCCTTGATCTCGGTGAGCGATTTCTTGCCCAGATTGGGCGTCTTGAGCAGCTCCACCTCGGTCTTCTGGATCAGGTCGCCGATGTAGTAGATGTTTTCGGCCTTGAGACAGTTGGCCGAGCGCACGGTCAACTCCAGATCGTCCACCGGGCGCAGCAGGATGGGATCGATCTCGTTTTCCTTCTTCTCCGGCTCGGGCTGTTCCATCTTCTCCAGCTCGACGAACACGGACAGCTGCCGCTGCAGGATGCCCGCCGCCATGCGGATGGCCTCTTCCGGGTCCACTGTGCCGTTGGTCTCCAGCTCCATGACCAGCTTGTCCAGGTTGGTGCGCTGCTCGACCCGCGCGTTCTCCACCGAGTAGGACACGCGCCGGATCGGGCTGAAACTGGCGTCCAGCAGCATGTGGCCGATCTCGCGGTTCTCGTCGGCCTCGCGGCGCACAGTGGCCGGCTGATAGCCCCGGTCCTTGGCCACCTTGACCTCCATCTCCAGCTTGCCGTTGCCGGTCAGCGTGGCGATGACGTGCTCGGGGTTGACGATCTCCACATCCGGATCGCCCTGCAGATCGCCGGCGGTGACCGTTCCCGGCCCCGATTTGACGATCTTCAGCATGGCCTCGCCCTTGTTGTGCATGCGGATGGCCACGCCCTTGAGGTTGAGCAGGATCTCCACCACGTCTTCCTGCACGCCCTCGATGCTGGTGTACTCGTGCAGCACACCCTCGATCTTCGCCTCGGTGACGGCGCAACCGGGGATGGAGGACAGCAGAATGCGGCGCAGGGCATTGCCCAGCGTATGGCCGAAACCGCGCTCCAGCGGCTCCAGGACGACCTTCGCCTTATTGCGACCAAGGCTATTGACGACGATCTGTTTCGGCGTCAGGAGATCAGACATGTTTCCGGACATTGAGTTGTTCAGCCTCAGTTCGTCGGATTACTTGGAATACAATTCCACGATCAGCGATTCGTTGATGTCGGCATAGATATCGGCCCGATCGGGCAGGCTCTTCACGACGCCCTTCATGGCCTTCGTGTCCACCTCGACCCAGGCGGGAAAGCCCATCTGCTCGGCCACGTTGAGTGCATCCTGAATGCGCAATTGCTTTTTGGCCTTCTCACGCACGGCGACTTCGTCCCCCGCAGAAACGCGATAGGACGGAAT
>JALVPS010000003.1 GCA_027031685.1 Gammaproteobacteria bacterium
CCCCCGGTGGCCACCGCACCCTTCAGGAACGCCCGCCTGCCGCGCGGGTCCGCCTTGCGCTCTCTGCTCATGATCGACACCTCGTTGCTCGTCCCGTGGGTCAATGCGGCCCACCTCACGCGGGCTCGCTGGCTCTGCCCCACACACATGCAAGCCCCCTGCCAACGGCGGCGGGAAAGGAATGACAAAAAGGGAACGCAGGGGAAGAGGCTGGCGGCGCGGGCGGCACGCCAGGAGGCGGGTGCCGGGCCATGATGACCCAGCGGGGTGAGGTGTTCGGAGGGTGGAAGCCCCCTTCCTGCCGGTCGCCCTACCCCACCCCCTTGCTCCAATGCCAGAAAGGCGATCCCCTGCCGGCCCACGGCGCGGGAAAACACGGCGCTGTCGGCGGTGGCGAGGTCGCCGAAGAAGCGGAGCATCCAGGGGGCGATGTGCCGCCGGTGGAAGCGGCCCTGGGTGGCGAGGGCCTTCCTGGCCGCCCTCATCCGTGCCTGTCTGGTGAAGATCCACAAGATCCTCAACCGACAACGGCAAGGACCAATCCGCCGGGACCAGACACTTACCTGTACAATTACCACGTCCCGCAGCGTGCCCTGGGGCACAAGACGCCCATCGAGGCCCTCCGGGAGTGGCAAGAGAAGAAACCAGAACTATTACTCGATAACGTGAGGAATCACCCGGGTCCTGACACTGGAAAAATGTGCGCGGATCGAGCGTGGTGAAGCCCCGCCGAGGCGGGCATCAGGCGGCCAGCACCACCACCGTGATCAGCACCACCAGCCACACCAGCAGGGCGCGCTGCAGCAGGCGCTCCGCCTGGGCCAGCCACGCCTCCGGGTCCTCGCCGGCCAGGCAACTGCGGCCAGCCACCTCCAGCAGGCGCGCCGTGACATCCGGGCAGACCGCCGGACGGCACCACAGACCGGCGCGCAGCAGGTGCCAGAGCGGCTCGAAGGGGCCGGTCAGGGCCAGGGTGAGCACCAGCAACCGGGCCGGTGCCCAGTCCAGCAACGCCAGCCAGTGATGGGCCGCCTGCTGCAGGCCGGGCGGCAATCCCGGCCCGGCCGCCGCCAGCGCGCGGCTCAGGCGATAGGCCAGGGCCGCCAGCGGCCCACCCAGGACAAACCAGAACAGCACCGCGAACAGGCGCCGGGTGGCCGCCCGGCAGGTCAGCTCCGCCAGTCGTGCGCTGCGCTGCGTCGCGTCGAGTGGCATGGGCTCGCCGTCGGCCAGGGCATGGAACAGGGCCGCCCGCGAGGCCTCGTCGTCGGCCACGCGATAGCGGCGCAGGGTCCGTTCCACGTCCCCGGGCCCCAGGCTGTACAGCAGCAGGAGCACGGCCATGGCCAGCCCCGCCAGGCCGAAGAACCAGCCGTCGAACAGGCCGTACACCAGGCGCACCCCGGCCAGCAGCGGTAGCAGCATGAGCGCCACCCCCAGCGGCCCGTCGCAGGCGCGGCAGGGACGCAGCAGGCGCGCCATGGCCGCCAGGTAGCGCTGCAGGTGGTCGCCCTGGCGGAAGGCCAGCAGGCGCTCGTCACCGAAGCGCTCGATGGCCAGGGCGATGAACAAGGCAGCCAGGACGTTCATGGGCCGTTCTCCAGCAGGGCGCGCAGACGATCCCAGTCGAAGGCCGGGCCGGGGTCGGTCTTGCGGCCGGGGGCGATGTCGCAGTGGCCGGCCAGGGCATCCGCCGTCAGGCTGGGATAATGGCGGCGCAGGGCGGTCACGACCGCCGCCAGGCGGGTGTACTGGGCGTCGCCGTAGGGCCGGTCGTCGGTGCCCTCCAGCTCGATGCCGACGGAGAAGTCGTTGCAGGCCGGGCGGCCGCGCCAGCAGGACACGCCGGCGTGCCAGGCACGCCGCCCGAAGGGCACGAACTGCACCAGCGCGCCGTCGCGGCGGATGAGCAGGTGGGCCGACACGCGCAGGCCGGCGATGCCGGCGAAGTAGGGATGGGCGCCCGGGTCCAGGCGGTTGGTGAACAGCGCCTCGATGTGCGGCCCGCCGAACTCGCCGGGCGGCAGGGAGATGTTGTGCACCACGATCAGTTCCGGCCGGCAGCCGGGCGGCCGCGCGTCCTGGTTGGGCGAGGGCACGCGCCGCGCCGCGTCCAACCAGCCGGCCGTGTCGATCCTCACGGCGCCTCCTGGGCCGGCCGCTGCAACAGGGCGGCCACGGCGGCGCGAATGGCGGCCGGGCGCGCCTCGCACTGCAGCTCGCCGTGGAATTCGCCATCGTGATAGACGAACAGGGCCGGCAGGTGGAACACCTCGAACTCCCGCGCCAGGCCCGTGTCCCGCTCCACGTCCACCTCGAACAGGCGCCAGTCGCCGTCCGCCCCGGTCATGGCCGCCAGGCGCTCGCGCCAGGCCCGGCAACTACCGCAGTGGGGGCCGGCAAACAGCACCAGGGCCACGCCCGGGGTGTCGGCCAGGGTGTGATGGAAGTCGTGCTGGGTGAGGGGCTGGAAGGCGGACATAGCAGCATTATACCGGCGCCACAAGCTGCTTCCCGGCCCACGATCCCGCTAGAATCGACGACCCGTCCCAGCCCGTCGCGCCGTCATGCCCGCACTCAACCCGCCCCAACGCGCCGCCGTGGAACACCTGGGCAGCCCGCTGCTGGTGCTGGCCGGCGCCGGCTCGGGCAAGACGCGCGTCATCACCGAGAAGATCGCCCACCTGGTGCGCCACGCCGGCCTGCGCCCGGACCGCATCGCCGCCATCACCTTCACCAACAAGGCGGCGCGCGAGATGCGCGGGCGGGTGGGCCGGCTGCTGCCCGGCGCGGCCGGCAAGGGGCTGCAGGTGTCCACCTTCCACACCCTGGGGCTGCGCATCATCCGCGCTGAGCTGGCGGCGCTGGGCTACAAGCCCGGTTTCTCCATCTTCGACGCCCAGGACAGCGCCACCCTGCTCAAGGAGCTGACGCGCAAGGAGGCGCCAGAGGCCGCCGAGACGGCGCGCTGGGCCATCTCGCGCTGGAAGAACGATTTCGTCGATCCCGACGCCGCCCTGGCCGCCGCGGCCGACGAGGCCGAGGCCCTGCACGCGCGTCTGTACGCCCGCTACCAGCGCCAGCTGCGGGCCTACAACGCCATGGACTTCGACGACCTCATCGTCCTGCCCGTGCGCCTGCTGGAGGAGGACGCGGCGGCGCGCGCCCGCTGGCAGGAACGCCTGCACTACCTGCTCATCGACGAGTATCAGGACACCAACGCCTGCCAGTACCGGCTGGTGCGCCTGCTGGCCGGGCCCGAGGGGCGCTTCACGGCGGTGGGCGACGACGACCAGTCCATCTACGCCTGGCGCGGCGCGCGGCCTGAGAACCTGGCCCGCCTGCGCGAGGACTACCCCAACCTGCGGGTCATCAAGCTGGAGCAGAACTACCGCTCCACGCAGCGCATCCTGGACAGCGCCAACCACCTCATTGGCCACAACCCGCACCTGTTCGAGAAGCGCCTGTGGAGCGCCCTGGGCGAGGGCGAGCCGCTGCGCGTGATCCCCTGCCAGAGCGGCGAGCACGAGGCGGAGCGGGTGGTGTCGGAGATCCTGCACATCCGCTTCAAGGCCCGCGCCCGCTGGGGCGACATGGCCATCCTCTACCGCGGCAACCACCAGGCGCGCCTGTTCGAGCGCCGCCTGCGCGAGCACGACATCCCCTACAAGGTGTCCGGCGGCACGGCCTTTTTCGAGCGCGCCGAGATCAAGGACCTGCTGGCCTACCTGCGGCTGGTGGCCAACCCGGACGACGACCCCGCCTTCCTGCGCGTCATCAATACCCCGCGCCGGGAGATCGGCCCCGGCACGCTGGAGAAGCTGGGCCAGTACGCCGGCCGCCGCCACTGCTCGCTGTTCGCCGCCACCTTCGAGCTGGGCCTGGGCGAGGTGCTGCCGCAGCGCGCCATCCTGCGCCTGCAGCGCTTCACCGACTGGCTGCGCGAGCTGCACCGCCGCCAGGACGAGCTGGCCCCGGCCGCCCTGGCGCGCGAGATCGTGGACGCCATCGACTACCCCGCCTGGCTGCGCGAGCTGTCCAGCAACGAGCGGGTGGCCGAGCGGCGGCTGGAGAACGTCGACGAACTCATCGACTGGATCGGCCGCCTGGCGCGCGACGAGGACGGCGGTGCGGGGCGCTCGCTGGCCGACATCGTCAACCACTTCGTGCTGCTGGACGTGCTGGACCGCAACGAGGACGGCAGCGATCCGGACCGCGTGCAGCTCATGACCCTGCACGCCGCCAAGGGGCTGGAATTCCCGCACGTGTTCCTGGTGGGCATGGAGGAGGAACTGCTGCCGCACCGCAACAGCATCGAGGCCGACACCATCGAGGAGGAGCGCCGCCTGGCCTACGTGGGCATCACCCGCGCCCAGCGCAGCCTCACCCTCACCTTCGCCCGCCAGCGCCAGCGCGGTGGCGAGGCGGTGGACTGCGAGCCGAGCCGCTTTCTGGCCGAGCTGCCCGAGCGGCACCTGGAGTGGGACGACCCGGCACGCCGCAGCGAGGCCGAGCGGCGCGCCACCGGCAAGGCCCACCTGGCGCAGATGCGCGCCCTGCTGTCGCGATGAGCGCGCGGCTCTGGCAGGACCACTTCCCCACCCTGGCCGAGGACGACGAGCCGGCCCTGGCGCGCCTGCGCGACAACGCCCAGGTGCTGCGCCTGCCGGCCGGCCAGCCCGTGTTCCACCGCGGCAGCGCCTGCCAGCGCTACCTGCTGGTGGCCGAGGGGCGCGTGCGCGTGTTCCTCACCGCGCCCAGCGGGCGCGAGGTGGTGCTGTACTTCGTGGTGGCCGGCCAGTCCTGCGCCCTCACCACGGCCTGCCTGCTGGCCGACGACCACTACCCCGCCGAGGGCCTCACCGACACCCCCGTCACCGCCCTCGCCCTGGACCGGCGCGACTTCGCCCGCGCCCTGCGCGAGTCGCCCCGCTTCCAGCGTTTCGTATTCGCCAGCCTGGGCCGGCGCTTCGCCGACATCATCAGCCGCATCGAGCAGGTCCACTTCCGCGACATCGACTCGCGCCTGGCCGCCAGCCTGCTGTCCCACGCCGGCAGCGGGCGCGCCGTCACCCGCACCCACCAAGCCTTGGCGCAGGAGATTGGCTCGGCGCGCGAGGTCGTCTCCCGGCACCTCAATCGGCTGGCCGGACAGGGCCTCATCCGCCTGCAGCGGGGCCGCATCGAACTGCTCGACCCGGCCGGCCTGCGCCGCCTGATCTAGGCCGCCCGCCGACGAACGGCACCACCCGGCCGCCCCGACGGCGTCCCGCCAACTCACCCGCTCCTTCAGTCCCGACGACCGCGGCCGATATGGGCCGTACGAGGAGCACCCCATGCACGACAACAAACGCCAACACGGACTCACACTGATCGAGCTGCTGGTGGGCATCGCCATCCTGGGCCTGCTCACCAGCTTCGCCATCCCCTCCTTCCAGCGCACCATCGAACGCAACCAGACGGCGGCCCTGGCCAACGACCTGCTGTCCACCTTCCTGCTGGCGCGCAGCGAGGCCATCAAGCGCGAGCAACGGGTGGTGGTGCGGCCCGCCCGGCGCTGGCAGCAGCGCTGGCTGGTGTACACCGACACCGACCACAACGGCGGCTACAACCCCAGGGCCGGCGACCAGCTGCTGGTCAATGCCATCCCGGAACAACCCGCCGTGCAGATCGTGCCCCACGGCCGCCTGCAGAAGCGCCTGACCTACACCCCCAGCGGGCGCAGCCTGGTGGCCCTGAATCCAGGGCACGACTACCTGGAGCTCAAGCGCGGCCAGGCCGTGCGCTACCTGTGCTTCACCGCCCTGGGGCGGCCCCGCATCCGCCGCGAGGTGTGCTCGTGAGCCGGCGGCATCAGCACGGCGTGGCCCTGGTGGAGGCCATGATCACGGCCGTGGTGCTGGGGGTGGGCCTGCTGGCGCTGGCCTCGCTGCAGACCCAGGCCCTGCAGGGCGCCACCGAGGCCGAGCACCGCCGCGTGGCCACCGACATCGCCTGGACGCTGGCCGACCGCATCCGCGCCAACCTGCCCGCCGACACCGCCACCGGCCACGCCTATGTATCCGCGCCGCCGGCCGACTGCACGCCGCCACCCGGCCTGCCGCAGTGCAGCATGGCCGCCGGCGCCAGCGACGTGGACGGGGTGAGCCGCTGCAGCCCCGCCCAGATGGCCGCCTGGGACCTGTATTCCATGCGCTGCGAGGCCGGCGTGGGGGCGCGCACCCGCCTGCCCGGCGGGCGCCTCACCGTGACCTGCGTGGACGCCGACACCAGCGACGCCGACACCTGCTCCACCGGTTCCGAACTGCGCATCACCGTGCAGTGGACCACGCGCGGCGACCTGCTGGGCCGCCCCACCGCCCTCACCGGCACCGACAGCGTCACGCTGGCGGTGGTGCCGGGTGCCGACCAGGGAGTGCCCAACCCATGACCGGCCAGCACCAACGCCAACGCGGCATGTCGCTGGTGTCGCTCATGATCGGCACCGCCATCGGCCTGTTCCTGATCGGCGCCACCCTCAAGCTGTACCTGCACACCCGCGACAGCTTCGCCCTGCAGGGCGTCATCGCCGAGGTGGCCGAGACACAGCGCTTCGCCATCGACGACCTGCGCCGCGTGCTGGTGATGGCCGGGCGGGGCATCCGCGAGACAGAGGAGAACCGCGTCGGCCGGCGCAGCTTCCCCCCGCTCGGCAGCGGCGGTCTGTACAGCGGCGGCGCGGGCACGGCCGATGTGGTGGGCGTGCGCTTCCGGCGCGGGCCGGGTTGCCGCGGCTACCAGAACATCGCCTTTCCCCACCCCCCGGTAACGGTGCGCTTCCTGGTGGACGGGCTGGGGCGGCTGGTGTGCGAGCAGAACGGCCAACGCTACGTGATCGCCGCCGACGTGCCCTACCTGAAGACCCTGTACGGCGTGGACGACGACGGCGACGGCTATCCCAACCGCTACCTCACCGCCACCGAGGTGAACCGCCTGCCGGCGCCGGCCGGCCACAGGAGTCCCTGGGTGAAAGTGGTGTCGCTGCGGCTGGGCATCGTCGCCCGCAGCGGCGACCCGCTGCCGCGCGGCACCCGTCCCGACCGGGCCACCGCCCTGGATGTGCTGGGCGATGCCTGGACACCGCCCGACACCGAGCGCCTGTACCGGGTGGCCACCACCACCGTCCTGCTGCGCAACCTGAACGCCGGAGTGTACCGCCAATGACGCACCATCCCTCCCCCTCTGTCCGGCCCCGCGCCCAGCGCGGCGTGGCGCTGGTGGTGACCCTCATCCTGCTGGCCGTGATCTCCCTGCTGAGCCTGACGGCCATGCGCAGCACCACGCTGGACACACGCATCGCCATCAATTACCAGCACCGCCAGTACGCCTTCCAGGCCGCCGAGAACGGCCTCACCAAGCTCACCGTGGACGACCCCGGCAACGTGCGCGTGCCCGGCTCCCTGAAGGCCCCGCCGGTGGTCAACAAGAACTACTACCAAGGCAAGGACGTCACCGGCACCCTCGACCAGAGCGCCGACCTGACCATGGACCTGATCGAGATCGTCCCCGCCGGTCATTACAAGTTCTCCGGCTTCGGCCTGAACGTCGTCACCTACATCTACCAGGCAGACAGCGTCGGCCGGGTGGACGGCACCGGCACGCAGGCCCACCACCGCATGGAAGTCGCCCTGATCCGTGACTGAGGACACCGCCATGAACCGCACGCCACGCACCCGACAGCCCCTGCGCGCCTTCCTCGGCGCCCTGCTGGCCACCACCCTGCTGGGTGGCCCGGCGGCGCAGGCCGACGACGTGGAGATCTACCTGCAGCCGCCGCCCGACCCAGTGCCGCCCAATGTCCTGTTCATCCTCGACGAGTCCGGCTCCATGTCCTCGCACGACGGCTCCCGCACCAGCCGCATGGACGACCTCAAGTCCGCCATGCGCACCCT
>JALVPS010000004.1 GCA_027031685.1 Gammaproteobacteria bacterium
CCTCCCGGCCGCCCGCCCCGGTCTGGACGCCGCCCTGCGCGAGGCCGTGCAGCAGGCCCTGCCGGCGCAGCAGGCGGCCCAGCCGTCCGTCGATGCCGGTGACGAGGCCGATCAGGCCGCCCTGCAGACCCGCCTGCAACAGGCCCTCACCGAACCGGGCGCGGTGCGCGTGGATCCCGCCGCCAGCGCGCCGCGGGGCGATGCCGGCGTCCTCGCCGCGGCCGGCCCGGCCGCCCCGGCCCACACCGGCAACACCAGTCCAGCCGCCGCCCAGCCGGCCGTGCCCACCGCGCCGCAGACCCTCGACCTGCGCGGCGGCCAGTGGCAGCCCACCTTGCAGCAGACCGTGCAGTGGATGGCGCGCGACCAGATCCAGACCGCCCACATCCGCGTCTCCCCCGCCGAGCTGGGCCCCGTGCAGATCCACGTCAGCGCCCAGCAGGACCAGCTGAACATCGTCCTGCACGCCCAGCACGCCGTGACCCGCGACACCCTGGAGGCGGCCCTGCCCCGCCTGCGCGAGCTGCTGGGCGGCGACTTCAGCCAGGTGAACGTCAATGTGGGCGGTGGCCAGGGCGGCCAGCAGGAAGGCGCGCCGGCCCAGCCCGGCGCCCCCTTCCTGGCCGGCGGCGACGGGCTGGACCTCGGCGCGGAGGAGGCGCCCCTGCACAGCGCCGTGCTGTCCCTGCCCCGGAACGGCGCGGGGCGCATCGACACCTTCATCTGAGGGCGCGCCCACGGCGGCCGGCCTGTGCGCCGTTTCATGTTTCCGGCGTTCGGGCGGGCGACGGGCAAAACCAATCGCTTTAATACGGCTCCAAGCCCGTACCCCGTCCCGAACACGAGGCCGCCATGCCCCACCGCGTCCGCCTGCTCGCCCTGCTGCTGCTCGTCCCGCTGCTGACCCTGCTGGCCGGCTGCGGGGGTGGCGGTGGCAACGGGCGCGGCCCCGGTGGGACGGGCGGCGTCGCCTTCCACTGCCCGGCGCCGCAGACGCGCGGCTGGAACGGGCTGCGGGCGCGCCTGCTGGACGCCTCGGGCCGGCCCACGGCGGAGGCGGCCGCCGCCGCCCGCTTCCTGGGCCAGGCCACCTTCGGGCCGCGCCAGGGCGACATCGTGGCCCTGCTGGACGACGGGCTGGACTACGGCACCTGGATCGACCGCCAGCTGGCCCTGCCGGCCACCCGCCACCGCCCGCTCATGGCCGGCGACGGGCGCGACGAGCGCCTGCTGGCCTGGTGGCAGGCCGTGGTGCATGGCGAGGACCAGCTGCGCCAGCGCATGGCCTGGGCGCTCAGCCAGCTGTTCGTGGTGTCCGACCGGCCGGACCTGCTGTTCAACAACCAGCCGGCCATGGCCGACTACTACGACCTGCTGGTCACCCACGCCTTCGGCAACTTCCGCGACCTGCTGGGGGCGGTCACCCGCCACCTGGTCATGGGCGAGTACCTGAGCCTGAAGAGCAGCAGCAAGGCCGACCCCGACACCGGCCAGCACCCGGACGAGAACTACGCGCGCGAGGTCATGCAGCTGTTCACCATCGGCCTGGTGCAGCTGGCGCCGGACGGCACGGTGCGCACCGACGCCGACGGCGCGCCCCTGCCCACCTACCGCCAGGCGGACATCGAGGCCCTGGCGCGCACCCTCTCCGGCTGGAGCTCGGCCAACGGCTGGCTGTGGCGCTACGACTGGTTCCGGCCCATGATCCCCTACCCCGAGCACCACGACAGTGGCGAGAAGCGCTTCCTGGGCCACACCATCCCGGCCGGCCAGACGCCCGAACAGGACATGAAGCAGGCGCTGGACATCCTCTTCAATCACCCCAACACCGGCCCCTTCGTGGCCCGCCGCCTCATCCAGCGCTTCACCGCCAGCAACCCGTCCCCGGCCTACGTGGCGCGCGTGGCGGCCGTGTTCGCCGACAACGGGCAGGGCGTGCGCGGCGACCTGGCGGCCGTGCTGCGCGCCGTGCTGCTGGACCCGGAGGCCCGCCAGCCGGGCACCGCCCCGGGCAGCGGCAAGCTGCGCGAGCCCCTGCTGCGCGTGGCCCAGCTGTGGCGCGCCTTCGACGCCTGCATCGAGGGCCACGACTACTGGCGGCCCTACAAGGACCTGTTGCAGGCACCGCTCAGCGCCCCCAGCGTGTTCAACTTCTACAGCCCCGGCTACCGGCCCCCCGACCTGGGCGGCGACCCGGCCCTGGTGGCGCCCGAGTTCCAGATCGTCACCGACGCCTCCCTCACCACCAGCGCCAACAAGCTGTTCCGCATGGCCCTGGGCGGCTACTGGAACTCCGAATACGACCTGGACGTGACGCCCCTGCTGGGCCTGGCCGACGACCCGCCGGCCCTGCTCGGCACCCTCGACCTGCTGCTCATGGGCGGTGACATGCCCGCCACCATGCGCCAGGCCCTGCTCACCTACCTCGACGGCCCCGCCCCGGCCGACCCCGAAGGGCGCGTGCGTGGCCTCATCTACCTCATCCTCACCTCGGCGCAATATGCCGTACAGCGCTGACCGCAATGATGACGCCCCTCACGCGCCACTCCCTCTCCCCCTCGGGGGAGAGGGAG
>JALVPS010000005.1 GCA_027031685.1 Gammaproteobacteria bacterium
GACCGGCCACGAAGCGGGCCAGGCGGGCGGCGTTCTCGGCCGGCGCACGGCGCACGGAGGGGTAGTGGAACTGCCGCACCTCGAAACCGCAGGCGCGCAGGCGGTGGCGCAGCAGGGTCATCTCCAGCCCGGTCATCCACAGGCCGTGCACGCACACCACCACCGTCCTCACGGACGGGGCCCGATATTGAGGCCCACCGACAGGCGCAGGGCATCGCTCTCGTTGCGGCTCACGGCGTGCACCAGCTCGGGCGGGAAGAACACGAAGCTGGCCTCGCGCGGGCGCAGCCTAAGCGGCCTGGCCCCCTCGCCCAGCAGCAGGTCGCCGCTGGCGGGCGGCACGCACAGGTAGTACACGCCGGACAGCAGCTCGTCGTCCTCGTCGTGGCTGTGCGGGCCGGTCTCCTCGCCCGGCCGCATCTCGTTGAACCAGTAGCCCACCCGCAGCTCCGCCGCCGGGCGGCCCAGCAGCTCCGCCGCTAAGTCGCGGGCGCGCGCCAGCAGCGGGCGCACGGCCGGCAGGTCATCGGGGGCGATGTAGCGGTTCTCGTAGCGGCCGCCGAACCAGTGGCTGCCGTGGCAGGCGTCGGTGTCGCGCAGGCGCAGGTAGTCGGCCACCAGGCGGTCGTGCCAGTCCGGCCGGCGCAGCTGGCGGATGCAGAAGGGGGCGCAGGTCACGCCGCCGCCCCGGCCCGCGGGTCGATGGCCGCCAGCCCGGCGGCCAGGTCCGGATAGCGCAGGCACATGCCGGGCAGGGCCAGCAGCCGGTCGTTGCGGATACGGCGCGACTCGCGCAGGTAGGACAGCATGCCGGGACTCAGCACCCGCTCCGCCTCGGCGCGGGACAGCAGTGGCGGATGGGGAATGCCGAAATGGTCGGCGATGCGCAGGAAATACTCGGTCATGTTGCCGGGGTGGCCGTCGCAGGCATTGATCACGCTGCCCGGCGCGGCGTGCGCCATGGCCAGGTGGCAGGCGGTGGCCAGATCGTCCTGGTGGATGCGGTTGGTCCACGGCGCCTCGCTGGGCCGCAGCAGCGGCGTGCCGGCGCGCAGGCGGGCCAGCGGCAACCGGCCCGGCCCGTAGATGCCCGGCACCCGCAGCACCACCATCTCCACCCCGCGCGCCGCGGCCCAGGCGGCCAGCGTCCGCTCCGCGTCCAGCCGGCGGCGGCCGCGGTCGCTGCCCGGGGCGACGGGCGCCGACTCGTCGATCCACGCCCCGCCGCTGTCGCCGTACACCCCGGTGGTGGAGATCAGCAGCACGCGGCGCGGCGCCGCCCGCACCCCCGCCAGAAAGCGGCGCAGGCGCGTGTCGGCCGTCCCCTGCCCCGGCGGCGGGGCGAACCAGAACCACAGCCCGGCCGCGGGCAGCGCGGCGGGGACCTCGGCGTCCAGATCACAGCGCAACGGCTCGATGCCCGCCGCCACCAGGGCCGCCGTGCTCTCCGCCGAACGCACCAGCCCCGTGACCGGCACGCCCGCGCTCTGGTATAACGCCGCCACACGCCGGCCGATGTCGCCGCAGCCGACGATCAGCACCCCTGTCACCGCCAGCCCCCGGAAACCGCCATGCCACACACCCTAAATGCCGGAAAAGTCGAGGAAATTAGGCCCGGAAAAACCAAACGGGTCAAGGCGCCCCATGGCTGGATCCTGGTGTGCAACGTGGACGGCCACATCTACGCCGTGGACGACCTGTGCACCCACGAAGACGCCTCCCTCTACCTCGGCTGCCTCAAGGGCCACCTCATCCAGTGCTCCCTGCACGGCGGCAAATTCGACGTCCGCACCGGCGCCGCCGTCGAAGAACCCGCCGAACAGCCCCTGCGCACCTACCCCGTCACCCTCACCGATGGCGAAATCCACATCGAAGTGCCGGCCTGAGCGCCGCGCCTCACCTTCACTTGCCCACTCGCCGTAGCCAATTTACGGCATGACTTCACAGCCGGCGTGCGCCCATGCTGGGCGCACAAGAAAAAGGGCACCCCACAGCGTGAGGTGCCCTCGCAAAGATTCGGCTGACCAGAACGGCCCAGCGAATGGGTTGTTACTGTCAAGCAGCCACGGAGTCGTCTTTACGCCGGCGTGCGGCCTGCCCGAATCCCAGCAAGCCCACCAGACCAGAGCCGAACAACACGGCAGTGGCGGGAATGGGTACCGGCGTAACCTCGCTAGCAGTCATACTAAACTTGAGTTCGCTGAGCGGCGACGCCGTGCCAGTTTGCGCAACGAGATCGTTGGCAGCAAACGAGAAGGTTGCGGGCGTAGAATTAATATCTGCCACACCATCATCAGAAAACGGAAATTTGACAGTTACGCCACCTGTTACTCCAACAACCTGAACCTGAAGTGCATATTTGCCATCCACCTCAGCAGAAGTAACTTGGACTGGCTTATCGAAAGTACCCGTCAGGCTTACCTGCCATTTTTCGACATCACTGTAATTTACACTGCCAATATTGAAGGCGACTGAAGAGAGCGAGAACCCGTCCGACAGATCATCGGAACCACTGAACACAGTGGCAGCAGTCCCAAGTGGGTTATTTGAGCTGTC
>JALVPS010000006.1 GCA_027031685.1 Gammaproteobacteria bacterium
CTGCTGGAGCGGCTGCGCCCGCCCCCCACCGAAGAGGACGAGGCGGACGAGGAGCAACGCCTGGTCAGCGCCGACGCCCTGCGCGCCGCCGCCCGCCAGCGCGCCGCCGAGCTGCAGCAGCAGGCCGCCGCCCTGTCCATCGCGCCGCGCAAGGCCGAGCAGGCCGTGGAACCCCTGCGCAAGGCCCTGGTACGCATGGCGCGCTTCACGGAGACGCAGTGCGAAAAGATCGACGAGGCCATCGCCGCCGAAGAGCGCCGCCTGGAACAGGAGAAGGAACTCAAGGCCATCCTGGACACCCTCCGCCTGCGCCACGACCAGCAACGGCACCGCAACCACGTACGTGCCACCGCCATCAGCCTGCTGGAAGCCGCCACCCACCACCTGTCGCACCGCTTCAACCAGTCCGTGCTGCGGCGCGCCAGCGCGGCCCTGCCGCGCTTCACCCAGGACCGCTACCGCCACCTCAAGATCGACGACAACCTCGACGTGCGCGTCTTCTCCAACGACAAGCACGACTTCATGGACTTCGACGAAATCTCCGCCGGCACCCAGCGCCAGGTCATGCTCTCCCTGCGCCTGGCCATGTCGCAGGAACTGCTGCAGGCCACTGGCTGTGGGCCGCAATTCATCTTCTTCGACGAACCCTTCGCCTTCTTCGACCAGGCCCGCATCCGCCAGACCCTGGCCGCCCTGCCCGAAATCAGCGACGAACTGACCCAGGTGTGGGTCGTGGCGCAGGAGTTTCCGGAAGGCACCGAGGCCGACGTGGAAATCGCCTGCCACGCCGACAGCGACACCCTCCACGGCGGCAAGCGCATGGCGGAGATCTGACCTCGCCGTTCACCCCACAGACGCACGCCAATTCGTAGGTTGGGCAAAGCGCAGCGTGCCCAACACGTTTCGGCGTTTTGTTGGGCACGTCGCTTCGCTCCTTTGCCCAACCTACCGAGAAGATGGCTAACCGGCGGAGGCGGGCAGTACGTCGCGCAGGATCTGCCGGGCGCGGGGGAGGTCGCCTTCGTCGAGGAGCCAGAGTTCCGGCCAGATGGCGGTGGGCGGCAGTTCGCCCAGGGCGCCGGCCAGATATTCGTTGCGCACGTGGCAGCGGATGCCCTCGGATTCGAGGACGCCGCGCAGGTAGCCGACGAGGATGGGGTTGGGGTGAGTGAATAGGCGGGTCATGGCAGGGCCCCTTCGTGTCGCAGGAGCCAGGCCTTGATGGCCGTGTGGCCGCCGGCCCGGTCGCCGGCGAAGCCGCCCAGGCCACCGGCGGCCACGACGCGGTGGCAGGGCACGACGAGCGGCAGGGGATTGGCGCGGCAGGCATTGCCCACGGCCCGCGCGCCGCTGCCCAGGCGCGCCGCAAGGGCGCCATAGGTGATGGTCTGCCCGGCGGGCAGCTGGCGCAGGGCGTGCCACACGCGGCGCTGGAAGGGGGTGCCCGCGGGGCGCAGCGGCAGGTCGGCGAAGGGTTGGCGGGAATCGGCCAGATAGGCGCGCAGGGCCTCGCTCACTCGCACCGCCAGGGGATCGTCAGGGGGCACGGTGGCAGTGTCCGGCGGCAGGAAGTCGATGCCGCTCAGGGCGTCGCCGGCCAGGCGCAGGCCCACGGGACCGAAGGGCATGGCCAGCACCGCCGCGTAGGGGGCGGTGACGGGGTTGGAACGGGGGGAAGGCCGGCTGCCCATGCGGCACAGTGTAGCGGATGGGAGGCGGGCAGGACGCACGGCACCCCGACCGGAGCGCCGGGGTGCCGTGCGGGAGGCGGCGGAAGGGGCCCGTGCGGGCCGGCCACTCAGTGGCGGCGCTCGATCTTTTCCTTGATGCGAGCCGCCTTGCCGGTGCGGCCGCGCAGGTAGTACAGCTTGGCACGGCGCACCTTGCCACGGCGCTTGACCTTGATGTCGGCGATGGCCGGGCTGTGGGTCTGGAACACCCGCTCCACGCCCTCGCCGTAGGAGATCTTGCGCACGGTGAAGGAGGAGTTGAGGCCACGGTTGCGCTTGGCGATGACCACACCCTCGAAGGCCTGGGTGCGCTCGCGGTTGCCCTCTTTCACGCGCACGCTGACCACCACGGTATCGCCCGGGCCGAAGTCCGGCCACTGGCTGCCGCGCATCTGTTCCTTTTCCAGCTCTTCAATGATGTTCATCTTCATCACCCTTGCTCGTTTGTTCCGGAGCCGGCGGCAGCACCGCCGGATCGATGTCTCCTCGTTCGGCCGCCGTGCGCAGCCAACGCCGGTCGGCCGCCGTCAGCCGCGCCCGCCGCAGCAGGTCGGGCCGGCGCTGCGCGGTGCGCAGCAGGGCCTGCTCGTGGCGCCACCGCTCAATGTCGGCGTGGTGGCCGCTGAGCAGCACCGGCGGCACGCGGCGCCCGTCGATCACCTCCGGCCGCGTGTAGTGCGGGCAGTCCAGCAGGCCGCTCATGAAGGAGTCCTGCTGCGCCGAGGCGTCGTGGCCCAGGGCCCCCGGCAGCTGCCGCACCACGGCGTCGATGAGCACCATGACCGGCAGCTCGCCGCCGCTCAGCACGTAGTCGCCGATGGACCATTCCTCGTCCACGTGGGCGGCGATGAAGCGCTCGTCGATGCCCTCGTAGCGCCCCGCCACCACGATCAGCCGCGGCAGGGCGGCAAAGCGGTTGACGGCGGCCTGATCCAGCGCCCGCCCCTGCGGGCTCAGGTACAGCACCGGCGCCGGCGTGGGATCGTCGGCGCGGGCCGCGGCCAGCGCATCGGCCAGCGGCCGGTACTGCATGACCATGCCCGGGCCGCCGCCGTAGGGCCGGTCGTCCACCGTGCGGTGCACATCGTGCGCGAAGTCGCGCGGGTTCCAGTGCACCAGCTCGTACAGGCCGCGCTCGCGGGCGCGTTGGGCGATGCCGTAGCGGCTCACCTGCTCCACCAGCTCGGGGAACAGGGAGATGACGTCGAAGCGCATGGGACGGTCGCTCAGTAGTCCGCCGCCCAGTCCACGTCGATGCGCCCGGCGGCCAGGTCCACCGCTTTGACGATCTGCGGCACGGCCCACGGGATGAGCCGCTCCCGCTCGCCCTGCACCACCAGCACGTCGTGCGCGCCGGTCTCGATCAGCTCTTTCACCCGCCCCAGCGGCACGCCGCCCGTGCCGTACACCTGCAGGCCGATGAGGTCCGACCAGTAGTATTCGCCTTCCGGCAGGGCCGGCAGCTGGGCGCGGTCGATGGCGATGTCGCGCCCCACCAGGGCCTGCGCCACGTCGCGGTCGGTAACGCCGGCCAGCCGGGCGATGAGCCCCTTGCCGTGGCGCTGCCCGCCGGCCAGCGCCACGCGGCGCCAGCCATCGCCCTCGGCCAGCCACCACGGATCGTATTGCAGGATATTCTCCCGCGGCTGGGTGTGAGAGAACACCTTCACCCAGCCCTTGATGCCGAATACGCCCACCACCCGGCCCACGACCACCGGATGGGTGGGCGCGGCGTCACCTACTCGGCGCTGGCGGCGGCCTTGGCCTGCTTCTTGTGCCGACGCCACAGCTGCTTGGCGCTGTCGGTGAACTGGGCGCCCTGGCCCAACCAGTAGTCGACCCGTTCGGCGTTGATGTGCAGCGGCACTTCCTGCCCGCGCGCGACGGGGTTGTAATAACCCAGGCGCTCGATGTAGCCGCTGTCGCGGCGCTTGCGGTGATCGGTGACCACGATGTGGTAGAAGGGGCGTTTCTTGGCGCCGGCCCGTGCAAGACGAATCTTGATCATCTTTGCCTCTCGAATCCTGATGTACAGACTGAGCTCCCGCGCCCGGCGCGGAGTGACCCGGAAATAAAGAGCGCGGAATTCTACGCAAGTGCACAGGGCATGGGAAGCCCCGCCCCCGCAGCGGCCCGCCGGCCGGAGCGCGTCAGAACGGCATGCCGGGCGGCAGCTGGCCCTTCATGGCGCGCATCATCTTGCGCATGCCGCCGCCCTTGCTCATCTTCTTCATGGCCTTGCGCATCTGCATGTGCTGCTTGAGCAGGCGGTTGACGTCCTGCACCTGGGTGCCGGAGCCGCGGGCGATGCGGCGCTTGCGCGAGCCCTTGATGATGTCCGGGTGGCGCCGCTCCTGGGGGGTCATGGAGTTGATGATGGCCACCATGCGGTCGAACTGGCGGTCGTCCACCTGGGCCTTGACGCCGGGCGGCAGCTGGCCGGCCCCCGGCAGCTTGTCGAGCAGGCTGGCGATGCCGCCCATCTTCTTCATTTGCAGCAGCTGGTCGCGCAGGTCCTCGAGATCGAAGGCGCGACCCTTCCTGATCTTGCGCGCCAGCTTCTCGGCCTTGGCGCGGTCCACCTTGGCGTGGGCCTCCTCCACCAGGCTGACGATGTCGCCCATGCCCAGGATGCGCGAGGCGATGCGGTCCGGGTGGAAGGGCTCCAGGGCGGTGGTCTTCTCGCCGACGCCGATGAACTTGATGGGCTTGCCGGTGATGTGACGCACCGACAGGGCCGCCCCGCCGCGCGCGTCGCCGTCCGCCTTGGTGAGCACCACACCGGTGAGGGGCAGGGACTCGCCGAAGGCGCGCGCCGTGTTGGCGGCGTCCTGGCCGGTCATGCTGTCCACCACGAACAGCGTCTCCACCGGGTCGATGGCCTCGTGGATGCGGCGGATCTCGTCCATCATGGCCTCGTCCACGTGCAGCCGGCCGGCGGTGTCCACCAGCAGCACATCCTCGCCCTGGCGGCGGGCCGTATCCAGGGCGGCGCGGGCGATGCGCACCGGGTTGTCGCTGCCGGCGGAGGGAAAGAAATCGGCCCCCACCTCATTGGCCAGGGTCTGCAACTGGTCGATGGCCGCCGGGCGGTACACGTCGCAGCTGGTGACCATGACCCGCTTGCCGTGCCGCTCCTTCAGGAAGCGCGCCAGCTTGGCCACACTGGTGGTCTTGCCCGCGCCCTGCAGGCCGGCCACCAGCACCACGGCCGGCGGCTGGCTGGCCAGGTCGAGGGCCTCGTTGGCCTCGCCCATGAGGGCCACCAGCTCGTCGTTGACGATCTTGATGAGCACCTGGCCGGGGGTGAGGCTGGTGAGCACCTCCTGGCCGATGGCGCGCGCCTTGACGCGCTCGATAAAGGTCTTGACCACCGGCAGGGCCAC
The DNA here is from genome assembly GCA_027031685.1 of Gammaproteobacteria bacterium. Taxonomy (GTDB): domain Bacteria; phylum Pseudomonadota; class Gammaproteobacteria; order UWMA-0217; family UWMA-0217; genus JALVPS01. Next base: position 5,117 of record JALVPS010000006.1, read on the forward strand.
ATCGGCCTCCAGCAGGGCCATGCGCACCTCGCGCAGCGTGTCCTGGATGTTGTCTTCCGTCAGCCGCGCCTGGCCGCGCAGGCGCTGGACGGTGGCCGTCAATCGTTCACTGAGGCTGTCGAACATGTTGAATCTCGAATCTCTGGGACTGGCAATGGATGATCCGGCGCGCGCCGGGCCCGCCGCCCACACTATGGCGGCGCGGCGTCACAATTGAAAGATCTCGCCGCGCTGCAGCGCCCGCGGCGCGAGCCGGCCGAGCCGCTCTCCCACCTCCGACATGATCTGCCCTTCCTTGCCTGGCATGAGGTGGCTGATGTACAGCGCCGGCTTGTGGCGCAGCTTGAGCAGGTCGCGGCTCAGGCTGGCCGGGCAGTGGTGGCCGGCCAGGGCACTCAGGCCGGCCTCGCGGTCCGGGAAGGCGCATTCCATGATGAGCGCATCCAGCGAGGGGTGGGCGTTCAGCACCCGCCAGAACTCGTCCGTCACCTGCGTGTCGCCGCTGAAGGCGAAGGCGCGGCCGCTGGGCGCCTCCACCCGGTAACCCACCGCCGGCACGGTGTGCGACACGGCGATGGCCTCGAAGCTGCGCCCGTCCAGCACCACGGCCTGGCCGTGACGCAGCACGTGCGCCCGCAGCACCGGGTGGCGCTCATCGGGCAGCCGGAAGAAGTCCGGCCAGATACGCCAGTTGAACACGTGCTCGCGCAGGGCGTCCAGAGTGTCCACCAGCAGGTGCACGGTGAGCGGCTCGCGCACCAGGGTGGGGAACACGGTGTCCACCAGAAAAGGCAGGCAGGCCACGTGGTCCAGGTGGGAGTGGGTCAGGAACACGTGGCGGACGCGCTGCAACTCGGCCAGGGTCAGATCGCCCACCCCGGTGCCGCAGTCGATCAGCACGTCGTCGTCCACCAGGATGGCCGTGGTGCGCAACCCCGCGCCGATGCCCCCGCTGCAGCCGAGTATCCTGACCTGCATCGCCTGTCCTCTGTCCGCGATCGGGGCGCACGCCGGACGACCGTTGCTGACGCCCTCGTCGGGAAAGTGTTATAACACTTCCATCCCCGGTTTGCCGACCCGCCCGACGGTCCGCGCGCGCCGTCCCGCGGCGGCGGAGTCGTGCCGCCCGGCCCCTTCCCCCACACAGGAGCGACAGCCCTCCGGCAATGAGTACGATTTCCGGCATCGTGGCCCTCGCCGCCTATCTGATCACCCAGATCCTGCTGCTGATGCGCATGCGCCGCGGCGGACTGCTGGCCGTGGCCCTGCTGGCCTGGGGCGTGGGCCTGCTGGCACACGGCGGCCTGCTCAGCCGCACGCTCCTCACCCCCGACGGGCTGGACCTGAACCTGTATCACGCCCTGTCGGCCATCGCCTGGCTGGTGAGCGCGCTGCTGTTCTTCTCCAGCCTGCACGAGCCACAGGAGGGGCTGTCGGCGCTGGTGCTGATGCTGGCGGCGGTGATCATCGCCCTGCAGCTGCTGCTGCCCGACCTGCGTCCCCATCCGGTGGCCGTCGGGCCCGGCCTGCGGGCCCACATCCTCAGCTCGCTGCTGGCCTATGCCCTGCTGCTGCTGGCCGCCGTGCAGGCGGCCATCATGGGCTACCAGGACTGGCACCTGCACCACCACCAGCTGCGCGGCTGGGTGCGCTACCTGCCGCCGCTCACGCAGATGGAGCGCTTCCTGTTCCAGCTCATTGGCCTGGGCTTCGCGCTGCTCACCGTGGCGCTGGTGACCGGCTGGCTGTACGCGGGCGACCTGTTCGCCCCCCACCAAGTGCACAAGACGGTGCTGTCACTGGCCGCCTGGCTGCTGTTCGGCGGCCTCCTGCTGGGCCACGCGGTGGCCGGCTGGCGGGGCATGACGGCCGTGCGCTGGACACTGGGCGGCTTCAGCCTGCTGCTGCTGGGCTACCTGGGCAGCAAGTTCGTGCAGGAAGTGATCCTGGGCCCGGCATGACGCCCCACCCCCGCCAACCCGCCACGACCTGACGGAGCCCGCCCGCATGGACTCCCTGCCCACCGGCCTGCTCATCGGGCTGTTCTTTGCGCTGCTGTTGTTCTCGGCCTTCTTCTCCGGCTCCGAGACGGCGCTCATGTCGCTCAACCGCTACCGGCTCAAGCACCTGGCCGACAGTGGCCACAAGGGGGCCAAGCGCGCCTGGCGGCTGCTGCAGACGCCGGACCGGCTCATCGGCCTGATCCTGCTGGGCAACAACTTCGTCAACATCCTGGTCACCCAGCTGGCCACCTTCATCGGTCTGCGCCTGTTCGGCAGCAGCGGCATCGCCATTGCCACCGGCATCCTCACCCTGTGCCTGCTCATCTTTGCCGAGGTGGCCCCCAAGACCCTCGGCGCCCTGCATCCGGAGCGCTTCGCCTTTCCGGCCGCCTTCGTGTACGTGCCGCTGCTGCGCCTGGCCTATCCGCTGGTGTGGCTCATCAACCTGTTCGCCAACGGGCTGCTGCGCGTCATGGGCGTGCCGGTGGAGGCCACCAGCCAGCACGCCCTCAGCCAGGACGAGCTGCGCACCGTGGTGAGCGAGGCCAGCGGCCTGATCCACGCCAGCCACCAGCAGATGCTGCTGCGCGTGCTGGACCTGGAGCAGGTGACGGTGGCCGACGTGATGGTGCCGCGCAACGAGATCACCGGCATCGACCTGGACGCTCCCTGGGACGAGGTACAGGCGCAGCTGCGCCAGGTCACCTTCAC
>JALVPS010000007.1 GCA_027031685.1 Gammaproteobacteria bacterium
AGCGACCCGGCCCTGGTGCGCGCCCTCATGGCCCCCGACGCCATGGCCATCCCGCCCAACCGGGAAGGCGGGCGCGAGTTGCGCGGCTGGACAGTAGGGCCGGTGCTCTCCGTCGATGCCGCCACCGACAGCCTGCACATGCGCTACACTGCGCGCACGCGCAACATCGAGTGGCGCGACGACCCGGCCACGCGCGCGGCCGTGGCGGCCCTGGCCGAGCTGCTGGGCGACGAGTCCCTGGTGACCCGCTGGCGCCTGCGCCCCGGCCAGGGCCTGCTCACCAACAACGTGCTGCACTGCCGGGCCGGCTTCCGCGATGCCGGGACGCAGCGCCGGCTCATGTACCGCGCCCGCTATTTCGACCGCATCGCCGCCGCCCCCGCGGCGGCGGCCCCGAACGAACCGAGGTGAACACCAATGCTCTGGTTGAGCGAACTGTTGATGCAGGATCACGAGGTCAGCTCCTTCGAGGAGCTCAAGGAGCGCATCCGCGAGCGTGCCCTGCAGGGCGAGCTGCACTTCGGCATGGACGTACGCCCACCCTTTGCCGACACCCCCGACGACTGGGAGGAGGTGCTGGAGAGCACCTTCTACTCCGCCCGCTGACCCGGTGACCGCCATGAGCACGAACTTCTGGCAGGAAGAGGACGACCGCAGCACCCCCTACCAGGTGCCGGACGACATCGTGGACATGGTCTACAAGGTGGACTGCCGCATGCTGCCCACCGACCACGCCCAGGCCCTCTCCTCGGCCCTCATGGAGGCCCTGCCCTGGCTGGCCGAGGAGGAGGACGCGGCCATCCACACCATCCACGTGGCCGAGTCCGGCAACGGCTGGATCCGCCCCGACGACCCCGACGACGTGCTGTACCTGTCGCGCCGCACGCGCATGACGCTGCGCGTGCCCAAGCACCGCATCGAGGACGCCCACGGCCTCACCGGCCAGGTGCTGGACGTGGCCGGCCAGCGGCTGCGCGTGGGGCCCGGCCACGTGCGCAAGCTGAGCACGCAGCCGGTGCTGTTCGCCCGCTACGTGGCGGGCGACGACGTGGACGACGAGGAGCGCTTCCTGCGGCAGGTGTACGACTGGGTGAGCGCCCTCGGCGTGCGGCCGCGCAAGATGATGCCCGGCCGCCGCCACGTGCTGCAGTCCGACACCGGCCCGCTGGCCACGCGCAGCCTCATGCTCGCCGACCTGAGCCGCGACGAGGCCGTGCGCCTGCAGCAGAAGGGCATCGGCCCCGGCCGCAAGCTGGGCTGCGGCATCTTCATCCCCCACAAGGGCATCGAGGCCGTGCGCAACAGCCGCGCCGAGGCGACCTGAGCGACGCCGGCCTATCCCCTTGGGGAGGGCCGGGCAGCGGCGGATATTCCAAATTGGAGAGGGCAAAGCCGCGCGCTTTCTGATACAACTACGCCGATTCTGTCCCCCGCAACCGATTGTTCACAGGAGATGGATGCATGGCGGTAATCGTTGACGGCAAAGAGATCGAGACCACCCCCAACGGCTACCTCGTCAACCTCGAGGACTGGAACGAGCAGGTGGCCCAGGTCATCGCCGAGCAGGAGAAGATCGAGCTGACCGACAAGCACTGGGACGTCATCAACTACCTGCGCGACGAATACATCAACAACGGCGGCAACCAGCCCAACACGCGCACCATGGTCAAGGACATGTCCAAGAAGTGGGGGCAGAAGATCACCGCCAAGGATCTTTACAACCTGTTTCCGCTGGACCCCAGCAAGCAGGCCGGCCGCATCGGCGGTCTGCCGGAGAGCCGCCGCAAGGGCGGTTACTGACAGATTCTCGCGGGCGTGCCGCACCGCGCCCGGCACCCCGATTCACACGTGTCGAAAAGAGGTACCTGACATGAGCGAAAGCAAGAAGGAGATGATCCAGAAGATGCTGGAGATGCAACGCAAGTTCATCGACTACGAGCACGAGCACGGCATCACCGGCTGGGACTACTGGGCGGCCGGCGAGGACCATCCACTGCACGGTTTCCGCGACCAATATCGCGACCTGGCCATGGCCGTGGTCGAAGCGGCCCACAAGGAGGTCGGCTCGCACCCCTGATCCGCATCAGGACAGGCACTGCGATCGGGATAGGGGCGGTCAGGCTGCCTGACCGGCCCCTCCCACACCACCCGGCATGCGGGTCCGCACCGGGCGGTTCGGGAAGTTGAGGTCATGAGAGGCGCAGCACACCCAACCGGTCGAAGAAGGCGATCGGCATCACCGCGTTCAGCAGGAGGCGGCTGTTACGCCACCACCGCCGACTGTTCGCCGCAATGCGTCGGGCCACCTCATCCGTGGCCCCCATCGCCTTCAGCTCCCGGTACATGGTCTTGCCCCGTTTCCAGTGCTTGAGCTGCAAGGCCCGCAGCCGGTGGCGCAACCATTCGTCCAGGCGCCGGAACACCCTCAGTGTCTGTGCGAGCTGGAAATAGCCCTTCCAACCATTCACGTATTGCCGAAGGGACTCGGCGACCTCCTCCAGGCTTCGTCCCCGGCTACGGCGGGTGAGTTGGCGTATGCGCCGCTTGTAGGCAGC
>JALVPS010000008.1 GCA_027031685.1 Gammaproteobacteria bacterium
CCGCACAGCCACGACGAGGACGACGAGCTGCTGTCCGGCGTGTACTACCTGTGCGTGCCGCCCGCCAGCGGCGACCTGCTGCTGGGCGAGGGGGCCAGGCCGCTGCGGCTGCGGCCGCGCGAGGCCAGCTTCGTGTTCTTCCCGCCCGAGCTGGTGCACGCCGTGAGCCGCAACGAGAGCGAGGCCCTGCGCCTGTCGGTGGGCCTCAATATCGGGCCCCGTTCGTGAGGACGGTGGTGGTGTGCGTGCACGGCCTGTGGATGACCGGGCTGGAGATGACCCTGCTGCGCCGCCGCCTGCGCGCCTGCGGTTTCGAGGTGCGGCAGTTCCACTACCCCTCCGTGCGCCGTGCGCCGGCCGAGAACGCCGCCCGGCTGGCCCGCTTCGTGGCCGGTCTGGAGGCGGACATCGTGCACTTCGTGGCCCACAGCCTGGGCGGCATCGTGGTGCTGCACCTGCTGGCGCGGCAGGCGGACCTGCCGCCGGGGCGGGTGGCCATGCTCGGCACGCCCCTGCGCGGCAGCCGCGTGGCGCGGCGGGCGGCCGTCATCCTGCCCCTGCGCTGGCTGCTGGGGCGCAGCCTGGCGCAGGGCCTGCTGGGCGACCATCCGCCCTGGCCGGCCGGCCGCGAGCTGGCCATGATCGCCGGCACCAGCGGGCGCGGTTTCGGCCGTCTGTTGTTGCCTTCCTTGCCAAAGCCCCACGACGGCACGGTGGCGGTGGACGAGACCGACGCCCCCTGCGTGCGCCAGCACCTCCAAGTGCCCGCCTCCCACTTCGGCATGCTGTTCAGCGCCCCGGTGGCCGCGCGCGTGTGCCGCTATCTGCGCAGCGGCGAGCTGGGCTGAGGCCCGCGCCGGCATGGTAGAATCTGCCGATTTTCCATCATTACCCTTTGCGAGAGAGACCCGAGTTCAATGGCAGGACATAGCAAGTGGGCCAATATCAAGCACAAGAAAGCGGCCAATGACAAAAAGCGCGGCAAGCTGTGGACCAAGTTGATCCGCGAGATCACCGTGGCGGCGCGGGTGTGCAAGACCTCCGACCCGGCCGCCTGCCCCCGTCTGCGCCTGGCGGTGGACAAGGCCCTGGGCGCCAACATGCCCAAGGACACCATCGAGAAGGCCGCCAAGCGCGGCGCCGGCGAGATGGGGGGGGCGGCCTACGAGGAGGCCCGCTACGAGGGCTATGGCCCGGGCGGCGTGGCCATCATGGTCGACTGCCTCACCGACAACCGCAACCGCACCGTGGCCGAGGTGCGCCACGCCTTCAGCAAGGCCGGCGGCAACCTGGGCACGGACGGCTCCGTGGCCTACCTGTTCGAGAAGAAGGGCATCCTCAGCTTCGCCCCCGGCACCGACGAGGACGCGCTCATGGAGGCGGCCCTGGAGGCGGGCGCGGAGGACATCGTCACCAACGACGACGGCTCCATCGACGTGCTCACCGCGCCGGAGGACTACCAGGCCGTGAAGGACGCCCTGGAGGCGGCCGGCTTCACGCCCGACAGCGCCGAGATCACCATGCGCGCCGAGACGCTCACCCTACTGGACGACGAGACCGCCGCCAAGGTGCTGCGCCTGATCGACATGCTGGAGGACCTGGACGACGTGCAGTCGGTGTACACCAATGCCGACTTCTCGGAGAAGGCGCTGGAAGCGGCCACTGCCTGAGGCCCCGGCCGTGCGCCGCATCCTCGGCATCGACCCCGGCTCGCGCGTCACCGGCTACGGGGTGATCGACAGCGACGGGCGGGTCAGCCGACATGTGGCGAGCGGCGCCATCCAGGTGGCCGGCGACGGCCTGCCGGCGCGTCTGGGCTGCATTTTCCGCGAGGTGAGCGACATCATCGACGAGTTCCGCCCCCAGCAGATGGCCATCGAAGACGTGTTCGTGGCGCGCAGCGCCGCCTCCGCCCTCAAGCTGGGCCAGGCCCGCGGCGCCGCCATCTGCGCCGGCGTGCTGCGCGAGCTGCCGGTGGCCGAGTACACGGCGCGCTACGTCAAGCAGGCCGTGGTGGGCACCGGCGGCGCCGACAAGGCCCAGGTGCAGCACATGGTGGGCCTGCTGCTAAACCTGACGGGGCGGCTGCAGGCCGACGCCGCCGACGCCCTGGCGGTAGCCCTTTGCCACGCCCATGCCGGTGCCCCCGCCATGCGCCTGCTGCGCGCCGGGAGGCGGCGGTGATCGGGCGCCTCAGCGGTCGCCTGCTGGACAAGCGCCCGCCGCTGCTGCTGGTGGATGTGCAGGGCGTGGGCTACGAGGTGGAGGCGCCCCTCTCCACCCATTTCAAGCTGCCGGACGTGGGCCAGCCGGTCACCCTGCACATCCACCACCACGTGCGCGAGGACGCCCACACCCTGTACGGCTTCCTGAGCGAGGCCGAGCGCCAGCTCTTCCGCCAGCTCATCCGCGTCAGCGGCGTGGGCGCGCGCATGGCGCTGGCCATTCTGTCCGGCATGGAGCCGCAGGCCTTTGCCGCCTGCATCCGCGCCGGCGACACCGCCGCCCTGGTGCGCCTGCCCGGCATCGGCAAGAAGACCGCCGAGCGGCTGGTG
>JALVPS010000009.1 GCA_027031685.1 Gammaproteobacteria bacterium
TCCCGCCAGAGCAAGGCACCGTGCCCGTCACGATATCCGGGTGTGGGATCCGTGGGTGCGGCTCTTCCACTGGATGCTCGTCGTCGCCGTCCTGGTGGCCTGGATGGCGGGCGAGGCAGGGCTGGCAGTACACGTGGTGGCCGGCTACACCGTCTTCGGGCTGGTGACATGGCGGACCGGCTGGGGTTTCGCCGGGCCGGCCACGGCTCGCTTCCGGAACTTCGTGCGACCGCCGGGCGAGATCCGGGCCTTCCTGCTGGCGACGCTGCGCGGGCGGCCGCCGCATCATGCCGGACACAATCCGGCGGGCGGCGCGATGGTGGTCCTGTTGCTGGCCCTGCTGCTGCTCACCACGCTTACCGGCATGGCCCTGTACGGGGCGCAGGATGCCGGAGGGCCGCTGGCCTTTCTCGACGGCCTGGCAAGCTTTCGGATGGTGGATGTGCTCGAGGCGGCACACGAATTCCTGGGCAACTTCCTGCCATGGCTGATCGCCATGCACGTGGCCGGCGCCTCCTGGCAACGGATCCTGTCCGGCCTCGAGGTTCACTTCGGTGACAACGCCGAACTGGAGCCGGCCGTGCAGCGCAAGCTGACCGCCTATCTCGTCGCGCACAGTGCCGAGCGCAGTCATCTGCGCCGCGCCCGCGCGGTGGCGCGGTCAACAGGCGACAGCACGCCGTTGCGCATCACCGAGACCCGCTGGTTCCGGCACGAGCATGACGAGATCCCCGCCCGCTGGGTGAAGGGCAACGACAAGGTCCGCCGCTTCAGCCAGTGCGACGCCTGCCACCGCGATGCCGCCCGCGGCCTCTTTGACGAGGACAACGTCACCATTCCCGGCCACGGGCGCTGGGACGACTGACAGAAACGTAACGCCTCGGATCAAATGCCGGAAATGGATTCCGGAGGCGCGTGCCGGCCAGAATCACTGCTGCTGATATCCGATCTGTGCGGGTCAAGGGAAGGGCGACGTCAATCGGGCTCAGCGCTCCAGTTCGCGCTTGCGGCGCTCGAACTCCTCGTCGTCGATCTCGCCACGGGCGTAACGCTTCCTGAGGATCTCCAGCGGCGTCTCCTGCGGCGGTGGTGGCGCACTCGTGCCGCCACTACCGCCACCGGCAGCCGCCTTGATGATCCACACCAGCAACACGATCAGCAGTATCCAGAAAATCCACATGAATCCCCCTCCGAAACCCCACCAGCCTTCATGTCCACCCATCGTTCTCTCCTCGTCAGAGTTTGACCCGGCGCAGGCGCAGGGCGTTGGTAATGACCGATACGGAACTGAAACTCATGGCCGCCGCGGCGATGATCGGTGACAGCAACAGCCCGAAGAAGGGATACAGAACGCCGGCGGCCACCGGCACGCCCAGCGAATTGTAGATGAAGGCAAAGAACAGGTTCTGCCGGATGTTGCGCATGGTGGCACGGCTCAGACGCACGGCGCGCACGATGCCGCGCAGATCCCCCTTCACCAGGGTCACACCGGCACTCTCCATGGCCACGTCGGTGCCGGTGCCCATGGCGATGCCCACATGGGCCTGGGCCAGCGCCGGGGCGTCGTTGATGCCGTCGCCGGCCATGGCGACGATCCGCCCCTCGGCCTGCAGGCGCCTGACCACCTCGGCCTTCTGCTCCGGCAGCACCTCCGCCTCCACCCGGTCGATGCCGAGCTTGCGGGCCACGGCCTCGGCCGTGATGCGGTTGTCGCCGGTGAGCATCACCACCATGATGCCCTCCGCATGCAGCGCCTTGATTGCCTCGGGCGTGGTTTCCTTGATGGGATCGGCCACGCCGACGAGGCCCGCGGCCTTGCCGTCGATGGCCACGAACATCACCGTCTGACCGTCGGCCCGCAGGGCATCGGCCTTCTCGGGCAGCGTCCCGATGTCGATCCCCAGGCTGTCCATCAGGCGCTGGTTGCCCAGGGCCACGCTCTGCCCTTCCACCTCGCCGGTAACGCCCTTGCCCGTGTGGGCCTCGAAGTTGGTCACTTTCACCAGCGAGACACCGCGCGCCTCGGCGCCGCGCACGATGGCTTCCGCCAGCGGATGCTCGCTGACCCGCTCGAGGCTGGCTGCCCGTTGCAACAGGATACTTTCATTGAACGGTTCGACCGGCTCGACCGTCACCAGTTGCGGCTTGCCTTCGGTGAGGGTGCCGGTCTTGTCCACCACCAGCGTATCCACCTTCTCGAGGATCTCCAGCGCCTCGGCATTCTTGATCAGCACCCCGAAGGTCGCTCCCTTGCCGGTGCCGACCATGATCGACATGGGCGTGGCCAGGCCCAGGGCGCAGGGACAGGCGATGATCAGCACCGCCACCGCGTTGACCACGGCATGGGCCAGCCGCGGCTCGGGACCCCACAGCCCCCACACCACGAAGGCGATGATGGCGATCACCACCACCGCCGGCACGAACCAGGCCGAGACCTTGTCGGCCAGTTTCTGAATCGGCGCCCGCGAGCGCTGCGCCTCGCTGACCATGCGCACGATCTGCGCCAGCAGGGTGTCGGCACCCACCTTTTCGGCCCGCATCAGCAGCGCACCG
>JALVPS010000010.1 GCA_027031685.1 Gammaproteobacteria bacterium
GTGGTGGCCCACACCACCAGCGGCCGCGGGCTGCGGAAGGCGATGGTCCAGTAGCTCACGGACTGGCGGTAGCTGCCGGTGAGGGCGCCGCTGGTGGTGTGGGCCACCACCTGGCCGCGGGTCCCGGCGGGCAGCAGGTGCAGCAGGATGGCGATGGGATGGTAGCCGCAGATGGTGATGCCGGTGCGCGCCCGGTAGTCGAGGAAGCCGGCCGCGTCGCGCGCCAGGATGAGGTTGACGGCGCCCTCGTCGAGGGCGGCGATGCGCTGCGGGGTGTGCGCGTCGAGGGGGAAGGGCCGGTAGCGGTAGGCGGCGCCGTAGTGGGTGAAGTCGCTGGACACCACCAGCAGGGTGTCGTCGTCCAGCAAGGGGCGCAGCAGGGCGGCGGCGCGGGCGTGGTCGCCGTCCTCCATCCGCCCCACCAGGATGGGCAGCAGCCGCCAGCCGGGGGCCAGGGCGCGCTGCAGCAGGGGCAGCTGCATCTCGATGCTGTGCTCCTGGCGGTGGGCGGCGGGCACGGCGTGCATCAGCGGGTCCTGCCGCAGGCGGGCGATGGCCGCCGTGTCGAGGGGGATGATGCCCAGCGGCGTGCGGTAGGCGTCCACCGGGGCGATGGACAGGCCGCGGAAGCCGCTGCGGTGGGCCGGCCCGAGCACGATCACGCGCCGCAGGTGGCGGCCCCGCACCAGCCGGTAGCCGGCGGCGGCCGTGGCCCCGCTGAAGCGGTAGGCGGCGTGGGGCACGATGAGGGCGCGCAGCGTGGCCCCCTGGTCGCTGCCGGGGGCGGGGCGCGCCGCGGCCAGCAGGTGGTCCAGGTAGTCGCCCAGCGCGGCCGGCTCGGCCGGATACCAGCTGCCGGCCACCGCCGGCGGGCGCACGCGCTGCGGGGCGTCGCCGGCCAGGGCCGCGCCCGCCAGCAGCAGCGCCGCCAGCAGGGCGTACAGCAGGCGGCCCATCAGTCGCGCCCGCCGCCGCGGCGGTAGAAGGCGGCCTCGTGGCGGGACGGATGGACCGGCCGGGCGCGGCGCGGGGGCCGCGGCCAGGCCAGGGCGCCGGCCGGGGTGAGGCCCAGCAGGGCCAGCAGGCGGCGTCGGCGGCGGTCCACGGGCGGGGTGGCGGTCTTCTCGTTCATTGCCAGACTCCGGGAATGGGATCGTTGCACTTGGGGCAGCGCCCCTCGGGGGTGAGGTAGTAGCCGGTGACCACGAAACCGGTGCGGGCGATGAGCAGGGTGCCGTCGCGCGGGCAGTAGGTGTTGGCGCCCGGGTGGCCCGGCACGTTGCCCACGTACACGTAGTGCAGGCCGGCGTCCAGCGCCTCCTGGCGCGCCCGGTCCAGGGTGTCGGCCGGCGTGGGCGGCAGGTTGCGCATGCGGTACATGGGGTAGAAGCGGCTGAAGTGGAGCGGCGTGTCCGGCCCCAGGGCGTCGCGGATCCACTTGGCCATGGCGCGGATCATGGCCAGGTCGTCGTTGAGGGTGGGGATGACCAGGTTGGTCACCTCCAGCCACACGCCCTCCTCGCGCAGGGTGACCAGGCTGTCCAGCACCGGCCGCAGGGTGGCCGTGGTCACCCGCCGGTAGAAGCCGTCGTCGAAGGCCTTCAGGTCGGTGTTGCTGGCATCCAGCACGCGGCACAGGGCGCGCAGCGGCCGTTCGTTGATGTAGCCGGCGGTGATGAGCAGGTTGCGCAGGCCGGCCTCGTGGGCGGCGGCGGCGCTGTCGTGGGTGTACTCGTAGAACACCACCGGGTCGGAATAGGTATAGGCCAGCGAGCGGCATTCGTTGCGCCGGGCGGCGGCTACCAGCTCCGGCGGGTCGAGGGGGTAGATGCGCTCCATCTCGCTGCCGTCGCGCTGCGAGAGCTGCCAGTTCTGGCAGTTCAGGCAGTGCAGGTTGCAGCCCGCCGTGCCGATGGAAAAGGCCAGGCTGGCGGGCAGGAAGTGGTACAGCGGCTTCTTCTCCACCGGGTCGATGTGCACCGAGGAGGGGCGCCCGTAGGTGGTGGCGCGCAGCTTGCCGTCCAGGTTGACGCGGATGCGGCAATCGCCCGCGCCGCCCTCCGGGATCACGCATTGGCGCGGGCACAGTTCGCAGGTGACTTCCCGATTCATGGCCTCGTCCTCCCCCGCGCGGCGCCGCCCGCCCGGTACCAGCGCGCCTCGCGGTCGCTCAGCTCGCCGGTGCGGATGCGGGCGCGCACCGCGGCGGTGTCGATGCGTCGCCAGCCCGTGCCGCCCTGCGGTCCGGCCCCCAGGCCAGCCAGCAAGTAGCCGCCCACGGCCAGCACCACGGTGGCCACCAGGGCCAGCAACTCGATGTCGTGTCGGTGCAAATGTTTGGACTTCACGGCCCGCCCTCCGGTTTCCGGCGCCGCCGGGGTGGGCGCACGCCATAGTCGCGTCCGCTCAGGCAGCGGTTGCAGCGGATGCAGTCGATGTCGTACTCGTCGCGCACGCCCAGGTCGCAGTGGTCGAAGCGGCGCGGCGGCGCCCGCCCCTGCAGCAGGGCCAGCTTGTTGGTGAGCGCCA
>JALVPS010000011.1 GCA_027031685.1 Gammaproteobacteria bacterium
AACCCGCCCCATCCCATCCCCTTGTAGGAGCGGGCTTGCCCGCGAACCCGGCGCAGCCGGGGATGAAGGTTCGGCGGTCACCCGGTTCGCGGGCAAGCCCGCTCCTACAGGGAACAGTAGCGCAGCAGAGGACAGTGGCCCGGCAGAGGACAGTGGCCCAACAGGGGACAGTGGCCCAGCAGGGGACAGTGGCCCAGCAGGTGGGACAGTGTCCCCGGCAGGGGAGCAAGTCGCACGGCAGGGGACCATGGCCCGGGGAAGCGGCGGCAACGCTACAACAATGGCGGGCGATCCAGTATCATTCGGCCTCCCCCAATTCCAGCCGGAAAGCCGAATGTTCAGCAAAGACATGACCATAGCAGGGTTCGACGACGAACTCGCCGCCGCCATCGCCGGAGAGATCAAGCGCCAGGAAGAGCACATCGAGCTGATCGCCTCCGAGAACTACACCAGCCCGCGGGTCATGGAGGCACAGGGTTCGGTGCTGACCAACAAGTACGCCGAAGGCTATCCGGGCAAGCGCTACTACGGCGGCTGCGAGTACGTCGACATCGCCGAGCAGCTGGCCATCGACCGGGCGAAACAACTGTTCGGCGCCGACTACGCCAACGTGCAGCCGCATTCCGGCTCCCAGGCCAACGCCGCCGTGTACCTGGCGCTGGCCCAGCCGGGCGACACCATCCTCGGCATGAGCCTGGCCCACGGCGGCCATCTGACCCACGGCTCCAAGGTGAACTTCTCCGGCAAGGTGTTCAACGCCGTGCAGTACGGCCTCGACCCCGACAGCGGCGAGATCGACTACGAGCAGATGGAGGCCCTGGCCCGGGAGCACAAGCCGAAGGTCGTGGTGGCGGGCTTCTCCGCCTATTCGCGGGTGGTGGACTGGGATCGCTGCCGGCGCATCGCCGACGCGGTCGGCGCGTACCTGTTCGTGGACATGGCCCACGTCGCCGGCCTGGTGGCCACCGGCCACTACCCCAGCCCGGTCCAGATCGCCGACGTCACCACCACCACCACCCACAAGACGCTGCGCGGCCCGCGCGGCGGCCTGATCCTGGCCAAGGCCAACCCGGAGCTGGAGAAGAAGCTCAACTCGCTGGTGTTCCCCGGCACCCAGGGCGGGCCGTTGATGCACGTCATCGCCGCCAAGGCGGTGGCCTTCCAGGAAGCGTTGCAGCCGGAGTTCAAGGACTACCAGGCGCAGGTGCTGGCCAACGCCCGCACCATGGCGCAGGTGTTCATCGGCCGCGGCTACCAGGTGATCTCCGGCGGCACCGACGACCACCTGTTCCTGGTCAGCTTCATCGAGGCCGGGCTGACGGGCAAGGACGTGGACGCCTGGCTGGGCGCCGCCAACATCACGGTCAACAAGAACGCCGTGCCCAACGACCCGCAGTCGCCCTTCGTCACCAGCGGCATTCGCATCGGCACGCCGGCCATGACCACGCGCGGTTTCGGCGAGGACGAGGCGCGCGAGCTGGCGGGCTGGATGTGCGACATCATCGACAGCCGCGGCGACGCCGCCGTGATCGAGTCGGTCAAGGGCAAGGCGCTGGAGCTGTGCCGGCGTTTCCCGGTCTACGAGGGCAACGCCTGAGGGGCCACGGCTTGCCGCCGCCGCCCGGAAGCCGTTAGGCTGAACCCATGCGCTGCCCCTTCTGCGGAGACCCCGACACCAAGGTCATCGACTCGCGCCTGGCCGGCGAGGGCAGCCAGGTGCGGCGCCGCCGCGAGTGCACCGCCTGCGGCGAGCGCTTCACCACCTACGAGACCGCCGAGCTGGTGATGCCGCGCATCGTCAAGAGCGACGGCACCCGCGAACCCTTCAACGAGGACAAGCTGCTCACCGGCGTGCTGCGCGCGCTGGAGAAGCGCCCGGTCGAGACCGAGGCGGTGGAAGCCGCCATCAGCCGAATCCAGCGCCGCCTGCAGGCCTGCGGCGAGCGCGAGATCCCGTCGCGCCAGCTGGGCGAATGGGTGATGGACGAACTGCGCGACCTCGACCAGGTCGCCTATGTGCGCTTCGCCTCGGTGTACCGCAGCTTCGAGGACGTGAGCGAGTTCCGCGACGAAGTGGAGCGGCTGGAACAGGGCCCGACGCCCGAGCAGAAGCGCCAGCAGATGCCGCTGATCCCTGGCGACGAAACCGAGTGAGCCGGGGGTTGCCGGGCGGGGCTGTCGTTGAACGCAATGGCGCAAAGGTCGCAATGGGAAAAATGAAAAAATCTTTCTTTGCGGCCTTTGCGCCTTTGCGCCTCTGCGTAGAGCATTCAGCCCGCTCCCAGAGTGAACGCGGTGAATGACCACGCCTGGATGGCGCGGGCGCTGCGGCTGGCGCGGCGCGGGCTGTACAGCACCGATCCCAATCCGCGCGTCGGCTGTGTACTGGTGCGCGACGGCGAGCTGGTGGCCGAGGGCTGGCATGCGCGCGCCGGCGAGCCGCACGCCGAGATCCACGCCCTGCGCGCCGCCGGCGAGCGCGCCCGCGGCGCCACCGCCTACGTCACCCTGGAGCCCTGCAGCCACC
>JALVPS010000012.1 GCA_027031685.1 Gammaproteobacteria bacterium
GCCGGAACTGGATCTGGGGCGGGTGCTGGTGGACGGGCAGCCGCGCTTCATCACCCGCCTGCCCGACAGCGATCGGCCGGGGGTGGAGGTGCGTCGCGGGGATCTCCTGCTCGAGGCCGAGGCGCGTTACGCCGGCCGGCGGGACGATCTGCCGGTGACCGGATGGGCCGTCGACTTTCAGCAGGTCAGCACCACCCTGCATCTGCCGCCCGGCTGGACACTGTTCGCCGTCTCCGGCGTGGACAACGTCCCCGGCACCTGGCTGCACCGCTGGACCCTGCTGGATCTGTTCCTGGTGCTGATCCTGTCGCTGGCGGTGTACCGACTTTGGGGCTGGCGCATCGGCCTGCTGGCGCTGGTCACCCTGGTGGTGATCTGGCACGAATCGCTGGCGCCCCGTTTCGTCTGGATCCATCTGTTGCTGGCCATGGCCCTGCTGCGGGTGGTGCACCACGAGAAGATGCAGCGCCTTTTGCGCATCTATCGGGATCTGGCCTTCGTGGCGCTGGTCCTGATCACCATTCCCTTCGCCGTCGAGCAGTTGCGCACCGCGTTCTATCTGCAACTGGAACGGCCGGGCAGCGTGGCGAGCATGGCGACCCGCGCCCCCGAGTCGCCGGCGGAGGCGCAGGCCGGGCGCACGGCAAAGCCGGCCCATGAATTGCTGGCCCGGAGCAAGGCCCCGGTTCCGGACAGCGCGCGTGTGATCCGGGAAGTGGATCCGGAAGCGGTGGTCCAGACCGGGCCGGGCCTGCCGCGCTGGACCTGGCGGCAGGTGGAGCTGCAATGGAGCGGACCGGTGGCCAGAGACCAGCGCTTCTCGCTCACCCTGATTCCGCCGTTGGGCAATCGCTTCCTCAAGGTGTTGCGGGTGGCGCTGGTGGTGCTGCTCGGCGGGATGCTGTTCCTGCGGGCCCGGGGTGGTGGCGCCTTCTTCCGCTGGAGGCCGGAGGCGGCCCGCGCGGCATCGGTCCTGCTGTTGCTGGGCCTGCTGGGCAGTCTGCCGCCGCCGGTGACGGCCGGGGAAGTGAAGGAACTGCCCCCGCCCGACATCCTGGCGGAACTGAAGAAACGCCTGATGGCGCCGGCCGACTGTCTGCCCGCCTGTGCCCACATCGCGCGCATGGATCTGCAGGCCGGCGCGCGACGACTGCGCCTGGATCTGGAAATTCACGCCGCCGAAAGCGTGGCCGTGCCGCTGCCCTCCGACGCGCAGGCCTGGATGCCCGCCCAGGTGCGGGTGGACGGGCGCGTGGCGACACGGCTGTACCGCGAGCCGGGCGGGGGGCTGTGGATCGGCCTCTCGCCGGGTCGTCATGCCGTGACCCTGATCGGGCCCCTGTCGGAAGGGGACAGCCTGGTTCTGCCGCTGCCCCTGAAACCCGGTTACGTCACCACGCAGGCGGACGAATGGTCGATATCCGGGGTGGACGAGAACGGCCATCCCGAGGGCCAGTTGCGCCTGGATCGCAAGCGGCCGCTGCAGGCCCCGGCCGGCGGACAGGAGACGACGCTGGCGCCCCGCCCCTTGCCGCCGTTCGTGCGGGTGGAGCGCACGCTGCGCCTGGGCCTGGAATGGCAGGTGGAGACGCGGGTGGTCCGGGTTTCGCCGCCGGGGACGCCGGTGGTCCTCGACGTTTCCCTGCTCGACGGTGAAGCGCCGCTGGACGAGGATCTGGTGGTCCGGAACGGGACGGTCCGCGTCGGTCTTGCGCCCCGGCAGCGGGAAGTGCGCTGGCGCTCTCGGCTGGCCATGCACTCGCCCCTCATCCTGCGCGCCCCGGATGCCGACGATCGCATGGCCGTGTGGCGCGTGGACGTCAGCCCGGTATGGCACCTGACCAGTGAAGGCATCCCGCCCATCCGCCGGCACGATCCGGCCAACAATCGCCTGATCGAATGGCGCCCCTGGCCCGGTGAGACGGTCACGCTGAACCTGACGCGGCCCGTGGGCGTGCCCGGCCCGACCCTGACGCTGGTGGGCAGCGAGCGGGTGATCCGCCCCGGCCGCCAGGCCACCGACACCCTGCTGATCCTGAATCTGCGCTCCAGCCAGGGCGGGCAGTATGCGCTGAACCTGCCGGAGAATGCCCGGCTGCTGGCCCTGCGCGTCGACGGCACCGAACTGCCGGCGCGTCAGCAGGGCCGCCAGGTGGCCATCCCGTTGCGGCCGGCGGCCATGAACGTGGAACTGCAGTGGCGCACGCCGAACGGCATTCGGCCCCGTTACGTGAGCGAGCCGCTGACGCCGGGTCTGCCCAGCGTCAACGCCGTCACACGCCTGGAACTGGGGCGGGATCGCTGGGTGCTGTTTACCGGCGGGCCGCGGCTGGGGCCGGCCGTGCTGTTCTGGGGCATGGTCGTGGTCATCGCCCTGCTGGCGGTGGGACTGGGTCGGGTGCGGCTCACGCCGCTGCGCACCGTCGCCTGGTTCCTGTTCGGGATCGGTCTCAGTCAGGTGCCGTTGTGGATGAGCGCCATGGTCGTGGCCTGGCTGTTTGCCCTCGGCCTGCGGGGGCGTC
>JALVPS010000013.1 GCA_027031685.1 Gammaproteobacteria bacterium
CGCGAGGACAGGCGCTCCTTGGTCTGGCCGGAGAACTGGGGGTCGGCCAGCTTGACCGACAGGATGTAGCTGAGCCGGTCCCACACGTCGTCCGGGGCCAGCCGCACGCCGCGCGGCAGCAGGTTGCGGAACTCGCAGAACTCGCGCACGGCCTCGGTCAAGCCCGTGCGCAGGCCGTTCACGTGGGTGCCGCCCTGGGCGGTGGGGATCAGGTTCACGTAGCTCTCGGCCACCACCTCGCCGACCTCCGGCAGCCACAGCAGGGCCCACTCGGCCGCCTCCGTCTCGCCCTCCATGCGGCCCGTGAAGGGCATCTCCGGCAGGCGCGGCACGTCGCCCACGGCCTCCAGCAGGTAGTCGCGCAGGCCGTCACGGTAGCACCACTCGGCCTCCTCGCCGGTGGTCTCGTCGCGGAAGGTGATGCGCAGGCCGGGGCACAGGACCGCCTTGGCGCGCAGCACGTGCTTGAGGCGCGAGACGGAGAAGCGCGGCGAGTCGAAATAGCCCGGATCGGGCCAGAAGCGCAGGGTGGTGCCGGTGTTGCGCTTGCTCACCGTGCCCACCACGGCCAGGGGGGTGACCAGTTCGCCGCCGGCGAAGGCGATGTGGTACTCCCTGCCGTCGCGGCGCACCCACACCGCCAGCCGCTGTGAGAGGGCATTGACCACCGACACGCCCACGCCGTGCAGGCCGCCGGAGAAGCGGTAGGCCTTGCTGGAGAACTTGCCGCCGGCGTGCAGCGTGGAGAGGATCACCTCCACCCCCGGCCGGCCCTGCTCCGGATGGATGTCCACCGGCATGCCGCGCCCGTCGTCCGTCACCGACAGCGAGCCGTCCTTGTGCAGCACCACGTCGATGCGCGAGGCGTGGCCGGCCAGGGCCTCGTCCACGCTGTTGTCGATGACCTCCTGCGCCAGGTGGTTGGGGCGGCTGGTGTCGGTGTACATGCCCGGGCGCTTGCGCACCGGCTCCAGCCCGCTCAACACCTCGATGTCGGCGGCGTTGTAGTCGGAACTCATGGTGGACGATTGACTCCCTGCAGGACGATGGCGCGCATTGTAGCCGATCGGTCCACGGCGGGACCGGGCGGCGCGCCCGGCCAGACAGGGCGCGGGAATCACGGGTGGCCGGGCGTGGCGCATGGCCGGCCACGCGCCACACCGCGCCGGAGCGGGGGATCAGAAATTGTAGTTGGGCTCGGCCTCGGGCGGGAACGCGGGCTGCAGCTCGTCGTCGTCCTCGAACGCCATGTCCGTGTCCACGGTCTCGCCGGCCGTCTCGGCCACCTCCTCCGCCGGCTGCACCGCGGATTGGCCGCCCGGATGCAGATCGGTGTTGCCCTTCTGATGGCTGCGCATGCGTACCACGGTCATGTCGATGAGGGTGATGATCTCGTCCACCGTCAGCCAGGGGGCATTCTCCTTGAGCTGGCGCAGGAAGAGCGACACCACGTGGTAGGTGTCCTCCGGCGACATGCCCACGGCGCGGATGGGCCGGCCCCGCTCGCCCACCATGACGAAGATCTTCTCGTCCTGGTGCTCTATGGAGTAGCTCTTGCTGGCGTGGCCGTTGCTCTGGCGGTACTCCACGCGCGGGTACATGCCCAGCAGCACCGCCGCCACCATCAGCATCTCGTTGCGCGGCAGCTGGATCACGGTCTTGTTGTCCCAGTCGTAGCCACGCTCGCCGTCGGGGCGCGCGCTGGCGGCCTGCAGGGTGATGGTGTTGATGTGCTGCTTGCGGGTCTCGTCGCAGACGAATTCGATGGCCGCGCTCTTGCCATACACATAATAGGAGGTGGTGAAATCCTTGCGTTTACCGTTGTGCCGGCCGGCATGCAACGTGCGCTTGTTGTGGTAGGGGATCTGCCGATGTTCCTGGTCGATCTTGAAGGGGTACATTTATGCCTCGCTTTGTAATGAAATTATCTATTCTTTCCAGAGGTAGAAACGGGTGACCATGTACAGCAAATGGACAAAACGACTGATACCGGCAACGGTTGCGGCATTCCGTGGCCCGGTGACCGGAATCCCTCGACGATCAAGGACATGGCCACGATGGGCGGGGCCCGATCCCGGACGGATGCTGCGGATCGGCCCGCCGGGCACCTGCCTGTGCCCGCTCTCCACGATATCGAGCACCCTGGCGGTCCGCCCATTCCCGAACGGAGGCCAGGCCCTCGGCGAGGCGTCGTGACGATACGGCCGGGGATCGGTTCCGGCCGGCCCGGCGCCGGTCCTTTTCAATTTCCTGGCAGAAGTGTCGCACATCCGGATTTTGCCGATCAAGCCATTGATTGAATACCGATGGCGACCACATCCCGCGATCCTGCTCATGCAATGCCACGAGGATAAACACGATCCCCACCGGCGACTCGAACCATTCGAGATAATTGTTGTAGCCGAGAGCGACCGATTCGCGCCCAGGCTTGCAAAACGTGACGCAGCCCACAGATTGCCAGCACCATGAGCCATAGCCCTTCCCCGGCCGAATCCGCCCCCGCTGCCCCGC
>JALVPS010000014.1 GCA_027031685.1 Gammaproteobacteria bacterium
TCGCGCGCCTTCTCGCGGTCCTGCGGCACGCCGTTGCCCTGCTCGTACATCATGGCCAGGGTGGTGCAGGAGCCGGCCAGGCCCTGCTCGGCGGCCCGCTCGAACCACTTGATGGCCTCCTGCGCGTTCTTTTCCACGCAGTCGCCCTCCATGTACATGAAGCCCAAGCCGTGCTGCGCCAGCGCGTGGCCCTGCTCGGCGGCGGCCCGCATCCAGCGCGCGGCGGCCTCCGGGTTGGGGGCCACGCCCAGGCCGTTCTGGTACATGATCGCCACCCGGTGCTGGGCGTCGGCGTTGCCGGCCTCGGCCAGCGGGCTGAGCAGTTGCATGGCCCGCGAGAAGTGCTTGGCCTCGAAGGCGGCCATGCCGCTGTTGAAGTTGACGTCGGTGGTGTCTTGCGCGTCGGACATGGGGGCGGATGCTCGGTGGATCGTCGGACCGGCCATTATACGCGGGCCCCGGGCGCCCACAATGCGGCCCGATTTTTCTGGGGGTATGCCCCGGCGGCCCTCAGCGCCCGGCCAGGGCGCTGCGGAAGAAGGGGGGCAGGGCGAAGGCGGCGCGGTGCACCCCGGCGGTGTAGTACCGGGTGTCGAAGGGGCGCGCCTCGGCCTCGGTGGCGCGCTGGAAGGCGAGGGGGCCGTCCTTGCTGGCCACGGTGGCGGACCACCAGCCGGTGGGGTAGGTGGGCACGGGGAAGTGCAGGGTATGCACGTCCTCGAAGCCGGCCGCCAGCAGGCGCTCGTACATGGGGCGGATGATGGTGTCGGTGTGCACCAGGGGCGACTCGCTCTGCTGCACGAACAGGCCGTGCCCGTCCAGGGCGTTCCGGCAGTCGCGGTAGAAGGCCTCGGTGAACAGCACCTCGCCGGGGCCGATGGGGTCGGTGGAGTCGACGATGATCACGTCCAGGCTGCCGGTCGGCTGCTCGGCCATCCAGCGGATGCCGTCGATGAACCGCAGCTCGGCGCGCGGGTCGTCGTTGCGCTCGCACAGCTCCGGGAAGAAGCGTTCGGCGATGCGCGTGACGCGCTCGTCGATGTCGATCTGCGTGACCCGTTTCACCACGTCGTGTCGCAGCACCTCGCGCAGCGTGCCGCAGTCGCCGCCGCCGATGATGGCCACGCGCCGTGGCGCCGGGTGGGAGAACAGCACCGGGTGGGCCATCATCTCGTGGTAGAGGAAGTTGTCGCGCTGGGTGAGCATGACGAAGCCGTCGATGACCATCATGTGGCCCCAGGCCTCGGTGTCGTACACCTCGATCTTCTGGAAGGGCGACTGCTCCTCGTGCAGCTTGCCGCGGATGCCCAGCGAGAAGGCCGTGCCGCACTCCTCGCAGACCTCGGTGAACCAGTTGCCCGCTTGCTTCATGGTGGACCGTCCCGTCGCCGCAGAGCGGGTATCATAGCGGCCTTTGCCCACCCCGCAAACGAGAGCCGCCATGTCCGATCCGAGCTGGTCCGTGCAGGCCGCCCGCGCGCTCTACCACGTGCCCGGCTGGAGCGCCGGCTTCTTCGACATCAGCGATGCCGGGCGGGTGGTCATGTCCGCCCATGCCGACGCCGGCCGCGGCATCGACCTGGTGGCCCTGGCCGAGCGGCTGCGCGCCGACGGCATTGAGCTGCCCGTGCTGGTGCGCTTCGAGGACATCCTGGAGGCGCGCATCGACCAGTTGGTGGCGGCCTTCGATACGGCGCGGCGGCGCTGTTACTTCTCCGGCCCCTACACGGCCATATACCCCATCAAGGTCAACCAGCAGCGCCACGTGGTGGAGCACATCCTGCGCCACGGCGGCGAGCGGGTGGGCCTGGAAGCGGGCAGCAAGACCGAGCTGCTGGCGGTGCTGGCCATCTCGCGGCCGGGCGGGGTGGTGGTGTGCAACGGCTACAAGGACCGCGACTTCATCCGCCTGGCCTTCATCGCCCAGCTGCTGGGGCAGCGCGTGTACATCGTCATCGAGAAGCCGGCCGAGCTGGACCACGTGTTCGCCGTGGCCGAGGAGCTGGGCATCGATCCCGTGCTGGGGGTGCGCGTGCGGCTGGCCACCGTGGCGCGCGGCAACTGGCAGAACACCGGCGGCGAGAAGTCCAAGTTCGGCCTCACCGCCGCCCAGCTGCTGGCGCTGATGGAACGGCTGCGGGCGCGCGGCAAGCTGCACTGGCTGCAGCTGCTGCACGTGCATATGGGCTCGCAGATCTCCTCCCTGGCCGACATCCGCCACGGCCTGGCCGAGGCGGGGCGCTGCCTGGTGGCCCTGGCCCGCGCCGGGGCCGTGATCCGCGTGTTCGACGTGGGCGGCGGCCTGGGGGTGGACTACGAGGGCACGCGCTCGGATCGCGCCTGCTCCATCGACTACCGCCTGGCCGACTACGCCGAGGCCATCGTGCGCCAGCTGAGCGAGCTGTGCGTGCGCGAGGGGCTGCCGGCCGTGGAGATCTTCACCGAGGCGGGGCGGGCCATGACCGCCCACCACGCCGTGCTCATCACCCAGGTGGTGGACGTGGAGCGGCAGGTGCCGGACGGCGCGGACCTGGCCGACTTCGCCCCGCTGGCGGCGCGCATCGGCATCGAGCCGGCGGCGCGCCTGCTGGGCGAGGCGGAGCGGCAGCTGCACGGCATCCTGGCGCGCTTCACGGCCGGCGAGGCCGACCTGGCCCGGCGGGCCGCCGCGGAGCAGGCCTTCCTGCGCTTCTGCCGGCGCCTGGCCGACTGGCTGGCGGAGACGGAGGCGGCCGAGGACGAACCGGTGCGCGAGCGCCTGCGCGAGCGGCTGGCCGACAAGTGCTTCCTCAATTTCTCCCTGTTCCAGTCCCTGCCGGACGTGTGGGCGCTGGACCAGATCTTCCCCGTGCTGCCGCTGCAGCGGCTGGACGAGCGGCCCAGGCGCGACGTCACCCTGCACGACCTCACCTGCGACTCCGACGGGCGCATCGACTGGTACGCCCACAGCGGCGGCGTGCACTCCACCCTGCCGCTGCACGCCATCCGCCCCGGCGAGAACTACCTGATCGGGCTGTTCATGGTGGGCGCCTACCAGGAGATCCTGGGCGACATCCACAACCTGTTCGGCGACACCCACTCGGTCAACGTGCGCCGCCGGCCGGAGGGCGGTTTCGAGCTGCGCGACTTCGAGCCCGGCGACCGCGCCGAGGAACTGTTGCGGTACGTGCATTTCGATTCTGTTAAGCTACTGAACGCCTGTCGAAGAAAGATCGCCCAGGCCAGCCTGCCGGGAGCGGTGCGTCGGCAACTGAACGGCACGCTGTCGGCCGCCCTGAGCGGTTATACCTACCTCAACCACGACGGCTGCTGTGGGCGGGTGGCAGCAGAACCTGCGCCGTCGCAGAACGACTAACAAATTGTCGGGGGGTGTCGCACCGCACGCGCTCCGCCCCATCCGGAAGGTCACAATGAGAATGGGCAAAGGTCTATGGAGATTCCCATCGCCTTCTACCTGGGCTTGCTGGCGCTGGTCGTCGGGCTGGCCGGCCTGCTGCGGTATGCGTGGCAGATCCATCCCCTCTGGGCCGTGGCCGGGCTGCTGATTCTGCCCTTGCTGGTCCTCTCCCTGCTCGATCTGCGCCATACGCGCTGGTGGAGCCTGCTCGCCCTGTGCGGGCTGGCGGCCGTGGGCCTGGCCGTCTATGGTGACCTGCAGCGCCGCTTGCCGCTGCCGCAAATGGCGCGCGCCGTGCATCTGCAGGACGCGCCCGGCGTGCGCCAGCTGGTGGCCCGTTACGAAGCCGACAAGGCCGGACCCAGGGTGGAGATCTTGCCCGCCCGCTACATGGCGCCGCGGCGGCCCTGAGTCGCGGTGGGCCGAATCTGGTAAAGAAGCTTCATGTCGCACCAGCCACCGTCCTTGCCTGTGATGCAATGTTTCGTCTATCGTAGCCCGCGCCGCGCGGATACTTACCTCTACCTGCCGCGCAAGGATGACTTCTCCGATCTGCCCGCCGGGCTGCTGGCCCTGTTCGGCACCCCGCAGTTCGCCCTCGAGTTCGAGCTGACCCCGCAGCGCCGTCTGGCCCGGGAGGACGCCAGCGAGGTGCTGGCCAACCTGGCGCGGCGCGGTTACCACTTGCAGATGCCGCCCGTCGACCCCCGTCCTGAGTGAGTCTGCCGTCCCCCCCTTATGCCGGAGCCCCGTTCGTGCCGATTCTGTTGAAGGTCCATCTCGCCACCATCCTCTTCTCGTTCATCGGCTTCGTGCTGCGTGGCATCTGGCGCCTGCAGGGCTCCATGCTGCTGGAGACGCGCTTTGCCCGCGTGCTGCCGCACGTGAACGACTCGGTGCTGTTCTTCAGTGGCTTGGGCATGGTGGTGCTCACCCACCAGTATCCCTGGCAGCAGCCGTGGCTGGCGACCAAGCTGCTGGCCCTGCTGTTGTACATCTTCCTGGGGGCAAAGGCGCTGCGCGCGGGCGGTTCCCGGGCCACGCGCGCCGTGTACTGGGTCCTGGCGCTGCTGGTGTTCGCCTACATCGTGCTGGTGGCCCGTTACCATCACCCCTTGCCGCTGGTCGTCGCCTGGACTTGAAGTGGTGCAGGGCGCCGGCGGTTCTTGATATATATCATTCCCCATGCGGGGCGGCGGGCTAGAATCCGCACGAGCAAGACACCCGAAATACAACGTTGCAACGGAGGGGGAACGCTCATGTCGCTCTGGATGGATCTTCTGTTCGGAAACTGGATCGGCCGGCTGTCGGTCTTCACCATCCTCTTCATGCTCGCGATGGGGGTCTATTTCATTGTGTTGTTCGTGAGCAAGTCCCGGCAGGACTGATCACGCATCGGCCCGCGGCGGGGTTCGGCCCGCCCGCGCAGGGTGGCTCCGGTCGCCGCTCCTCTTCTGTCTCCCGCCCTTGCGCGGCTTGAAGTCGCGCGCGCTTTGCCTGTTTCTAGCTGCGGTTTTGCGTAGTTTTTCACACTTGGCGCATTGAACGCTTGGGCCGCTTCTGCTCGGGCGTTAGATTTTCAGCCGGCCATCGTGCAGTTCCTTCCGATACAGAGAGCGCGTGACATGACCCGGCGAAACCCCCGTTTCCGACTCAGTGTCGGTCGGGTGCGGCAGTTGTTGTGGCTGGCCCTGACCCTGGCTGGTGGCTGGCCGCTCGCCGCCCCCGCGGACGCCTATTTCGACGCACTCAAGGAAGAGGCGAACGCCGTGCAGGTGGATCCCCTCACCCGTGAGCCGGTGGCCGGCCAGGCGCCGTCCCCCGCCGGCGCCGCGCCAACCGCGGACGCCACCGAGGGCAAGGGCATGCCCGCCGGCCTGACCCAGGCCGAGTTCGAGGACTTCCTGCAGAAGAAGTACTTCGGCAGCTTCTCCTTCTATCGCAAGCTGCCGCGCCAGAAAAAGGACGCGGTGTTCCAGGCCTACAGCCAGCGGCCGGACATCCGCTTCATTAGGGAACAGATCAAGCAGACCTACCTAAACCAATGACTCGCTTCAAGGAGGACCACAGCACATGAGATTCCCCCGACTGCAAGCCCTGGCCCTGGGCGGGCTGCTGCTGGGCATGACGGCAGGCGCCGCGGCGCTGGACGTCAAGCTCGACAGCGTGCGCGACAGCGTCGAGACCATCCACAACGGCCAGGTGGTCAAGGTGGAGCGCATCCAGGACCTCGACCACAAGATCACCGGCAGCTTCGCCAAGACCTCGCGCAAGTGCCCGCCCTTCTGCATCCAGCCCACGCAGGTGGCCCCCCGCGTGCGGACCGTTTCCGAGATCGACATCTTCGACTTCATGGAAAACGAGGTCGTGGCCGGCACCGGCATCATCGTCGATGCGCGCCTGCCTTCGTGGAACAAGAAGGGCACCATCCCCGGCTCCATCAACATCCCCTTCACCGTGTTCGAGTCCTCGCCCAGCGATCCCAAGCTGGTGGACGCCCTCTACAAGCTGGGGGTGCGCAAGCGCGGCGAGGTGAACGTGGTGACCCGCTTCCTGGAGAAGCTGGGCCTGCTCAACGGCCACCTCAAGACCGACGACTGGGACTTCACCCAGGCCAAGAAGCTCATCCTGTTCTGCAACGGCCCCTGGTGCGGCCAGTCGCCGCGCGCCATCCGCGCCCTGCTCAAGCTGGGTTACCCGCCCGAGCGCCTGGCCTACTACCGCGGCGGCATGCAGATGTGGCAGATGTTCGGTCTGACCACCATCGAGCCCTGATCCGCGCCGGTCGGTTTTCGAACGCGCAATCGGGATAGGGGCGGTCAGGCTGCCTGACCGAGCCCCTCCCACACCACCCGGCATGCGGGTCCGCACCGGGCGGTTCAGGAAGTTGAGGTCTTGCCCCGGGTCCGCGTCTCCATGGCATGCCGCCACGGCTTCATCGCGCCCCGCCCTCGGACAGGCTTCACCTATCTCTGGTTCGGCTCGCCCCGCTCGCGCGGGCTTCTGATGCCTTGCCGTGTCGAATGTCATGGTCGTCAAACCCTCCTTCCCGTTCGGCCCTTCGCTCCACCCGGTCTCCCGGGCTTCCTCACTACTACGGCCTCTGCTGACTTCTCGCTCCGCCTTGCAGCGTCGCCCTTTACGGCGGGCATTCCTGCCCGCCGCCCTTCGGGCCGCCTGCGGCGTTCGGCCGCGCTCCCGGCGCGGCTCGTCAGGCACAAGGCGAGATCTCCCCAGGTAAGGCCGCCTCGATGTCCGCAAAGGGCTGGCCGGGCCAGGCCGGGGTGTACTTCAGCGTGCGGAACAGGCTCTCCGAGTAGGGGTTGTCGTCGCTCACCGAGGGCCGGCTGAAGGAGGGCACCACCCCCAGGCGCTGCAGGGTGGCCCCCTTCATGGGCGTGCCGTTGTCCGCGTGCAGCACCAGGCCATCGCCTGGCTGCACGCCCTCGCGCAGACAGGCCTTTTGCACCAGGGCGGCGGCATGGGCCGCGGTCTCCCGTTCATAGACCTCCCAGGCAATGATCTTGCGGCTGTAGATGTCGATGATGAGATACAGGCGCAGGAACTGTCCGCGCACCGCCGTGGCCAGGTAGGTGATGTCCCAGCTCCACACCTGGTTGGGCGCGGTGGCCTGACAGCCATTGGGCCTGGGTACCTCGCGCGGGGTGTCAACATCGAAGCAGAATGGCCGCGGTGGTGTTGCTGGTCGGCGGCGCGCAGCACCCGGTAGAAGCTCGACTCCGAGGCCAGGTAGATCCCCGCGTCGGCCAGCCGCGGCACGATCTGCGACGGCGGCAGGCTGCGGTATTCGGGGCGGTGGCAGATCGCCAGGATCTGCGCCCGCTCGGCCTCGCTCAGGGCATTGGCCGGGGTGCGTTGCGCCGCGGCCGCCTGGCGTCGGTCCGCACAGCGCTGTGTCTGCCAGCTGCTGCCGCCAGCGGCGCAACGTGCGCGGGGTGATGTCCAGCACCTGGCAGGCGGCCGCCTGCCGGGCGCCGGCAGCCATGGCCTCGTCGATCAGGGTCACGGCCCTCTGACGGTCGGTCTCGGAAATCATCTTTCCTCGCCGTCCCCCCAGAGGGCCTGGGCCTTTTTTCTCAGCACCAGCAGCGCCGCCGCCTCGGCGTTTGTCAAGAAAGATGTCCGCTGAACGTTCACTTGGTTTCTCGCTTGTTCTGGTCCCGGGCCCGGATCTCCCTGGGCGGGTTGAGCCAGACCTCGGCGATGGGGCTCCAGTTGCGGATCGGG
>JALVPS010000015.1 GCA_027031685.1 Gammaproteobacteria bacterium
ATGCGGTAGGCGTTGGCGCGGAAGCGGCTCTCGATGGGGCCGGGCTCGATGAGGCTGACGTGGATGCCGGTGCCGGCCAGCTCCAGGCGCAGGGTATCGGTGAGCCCTTCCAGGGCGAACTTGCTGGCGTTGTAGGCGCCGCGGTAGGGCATGGCGACGAAGCCGAGCACGGAGCTGTTCTGGATGATGCGCCCCGCGCCCTGGGCGCGCATGGCGGGCAGCACGCGGTTGGTGAGCTCCAGCCAGCCGAACAGGTTGGTCTCGAACTGGGCGCGCAGGGCCTCCCGGGAGAGGTCCTCCACCGCCCCCGGCTGGCCGTAGGCGCCGTTGTTGAACAGCCCCCACAGCCGGCCATCGGTGCGTGTCAGGACCTCGTCCACGGTCACCGCGATGGAGACCGAGTCGTCCAGGTCCAGCGGCAGGGCGTCGGCGAAGCCCTCGGCGCGCAGGCGGGCCACGTCGTCCGCCCGCCGGGCGGTGGCAAACACGCGGTAGCCCCGCGCCTGCAGCCCGTCGGCCACGGCGCGACCGATGCCGCTGGAGCAGCCGGTGATGAGCACCGCCCGGCCGTTTCCTGTCAGTTTCCTGCCGTCCATCCGCCTCTCCGCGCCGCCCGTCGCCACACCCGCGATCGTACATACGCTACAAATTGTTAATTCGATCAAGGGAATGCTCGGGCAAGAGCCTATACTATGCGCGCAACGGGCGCCGCAGGACAGGGCGCGCCGCCGGCAACCTCGACGGGGGCGGCACGATTCGGGGACAGGGAGGGTGCCCAGCACCTCGGAACTGGGCCGCTGGCCAAACTAACAACAACAGTGCACGCCTCCCGCCAATGAAGGTACACCTGCTCCGCTACAGCCCCAGCACCGATCTGCGCGCCGCCCTGGACAAGCTGGCGGTGGCGGATTCCGAGCAGCTCCTCATCCAGGTCTTCACGCCCAGCGCCAAGCCGCACTATGTGCGCGGCGTGCTGCAGGAGCTGCGCCAGCGCTACCCGGCGGCGGTGCTGATCGGCGCCAGCACCAGCGCCACCATCGGCGAGGGCGGCCTGAGCGAGACGGACATCGTCATCACCCTGCTGGCCTTCGAGGACGCCCGCCTGAGGACCAGTTTCGTGTCCTTTCCGGAGAATCAGACGCCGGACTGCCAGGCCACCGGCAAATCGCTGGGGCGGGCGGTGGCCAGCGAAGACACCCACGCCGTGCTGTGCTTCGCCGCCGGCGCCGATCTGAATGCGGAGAACCTGGCGCGCGGCGTGATGACGGCCCTGCCCAACGCGGTGCTGAGCGGCTGCCTGGCCAGCTCGGCGGGGGCGCGCGAGGTGCCCTTCGTCTGCATGGGCGAGAACATGTTCTCGGCCGGTGTGGTGCTGGTGGCGCTGTCGGGCCGGCGGCTGCACGCGCGCGCCTGGCTGAGCCCGGACTGGATGATGCTAGGCACGCCCATGACGGTCACCGAGGCCGAGGACAACGTGGTGTACACCATCAACGAGCGCCCCGCGCTGGACATCTACCACCGCTACCTGGGCCCGGAATCCTGTGACAACATGCCGGCCACCTGCAGCCGCTTTCCACTGCTCACCGAGCGCAACGGGCACATCGTGGCGCGCCCCGGCAAGGCGGTGCGCCCGGACGGCGCCGTGGTTCTGTGGGGCAATCTGCAGCGCGGCGAGTCGGTGCGCTTCGGCCTGCTCAACCCGGTGTCGGCCATGGACCAGTCGCAGCGCCTGCTGGACACGCTCAAGCGCGAATGCTGCGACGTGGTGCTGCTCTTTCCCAGCGTGGCGCGCCGCCTGCTCATGCGCTCGCTCACCGAGGACGAGGTGGAGCTGTTCGGCACCCTGGCCCCGGTGGCCGGGCTGTTCACCACCAGCCAGTTCCTCTACACCCCCGAGTACCCGGACTACCTGCACTACGCCCAGACCGGGCTGTGCCTGTCGGAGGAGCGCGGCGCGCGCAAGTCCTCGCCGCTGCCGGAGCTCTCGCAGCAGTACTCGCGCGACACGCTGGAACTGCGCGTGATGTCACACCTGGTGAACACCACGGCACGCGAGCTGGAGGCCGCCAACCAGGCCCTGGAGCGGCTGGCCAACACCGACGCCCTGACCGGCATCTACAACCGCCACCGCGCCCAGCGCCTGCTGGAGCAGGAATACCGTCGCGCGCAGCGCTACGGGCGGCCGCTGTCGCTCATCATGCTGGACATCGACAACTTCAAGAAGGTCAACGACAGCCTGGGTCACCAACAGGGCGACAAGGCGCTCAAGGCCTTGGCGCGCGCCATCCAGCCGCTGGTGCGCGACACGGACTACTTCGCCCGCTGGGGCGGCGAGGAGTTCCTCGTCATCTGTCCGGAGACGGACCTGGAGGGCGCCCACGAGCTGGCCGAACGCCTGCGCAGCCGGGTGGCCTCGCGTGCCCTGCTGCCCAATCGTACACTCACCATCAGCGTGGGCGTCACCACCTACCGCCAGGAGGACACCCTGGACGATCTGCTCAGCCGCGTGGACCGCGCCCTGTACCATTCCAAGCAGCAGGGCAAGAACCGCGTCACCGTGTGGCGCTGAGCCGCGCCCCCTTCACGAGGATAGAAAACATGCGCACACCCGTCGTGGTCATCGGCCTGGGCGAGATCGGCAGCGTCCTGGCGCGCGCCAGCCTCAAGGCCGGGCACCCCGTGTTCCCCGTCACGCGCGACACCGACGCGCGCGAGATGGCCGAGATCGTCCCCACCCCGCTGGCGACCATCGTGGCCGTGGGCGAGCAGGACCTGCAGCCGGTGCTCACCGACCTGCCCGCCCCGTGGCGCGACCGCGTGGTGCTGCTGCAGAACGAGTTGCTGCCGCGCGACTGGCAAGGCCACGAGCTGACCGAGCCCACCATCCTGTCGGTCTGGTTCGAGAAGAAGCCAGGCATGGACAGCAAGGTGGTGGTGCCGTCGGTGGCCTACGGGCCGCGCGCCGCCTTCCTGCGCGACAGCCTGGCCGGGCTGGGCCTGCCGGTGGAGGTGCTGCCGGACGAGGAGCGCCTGCTGTTCGAGCTGGTGCGCAAGAACCTGTACATCCTCACCACCAACATCGCCGGGCTGGTCACCGGCGGCACGGTGCGGGAACTGTGGTCGGCGCACCGCGACCTGGCCGAGCGCGTGGCCCGCGAAGTGTTGCGCATCCAGGCTGCCCTGGTAGGCCGCCCCCTGGACGAGGTGGCCCTCATCGAGGCCATGGCCACCGCCTTCGAGGGCGATCCCGCCCACCGCTGCACAGGCCGCTCCGCCCCGGCCCGCCTGGAGTGCGCCCTGCGCCACGCCCGTGAGGCCGGCCTTGCCGTGCCCACCCTGGAGGACATCGCTCACCGTAGCGGCGTGGTGGCCTGACACCTAAGCCAAGGCACCTCGAAAAACTGGATTTCCAGCGTTGCCATGGACTGAAAATCGGTTGGTTGCGCCGGAGCAAACGGTGAACTCTGGGATTTTCCGAAGTCGCCACAAGTGAGATGAAACGGATTCCAAGGCAACCACCCGCGCCGTCGTGCATCCTGACGAGCGCTACCTCAGCCCCCCGCCGCGCCGGAAGGCCCGGTCACGACCCGTAGGCTGGGCAAAGCGCAGCGTGCCCAGCGCTCCCAATGTTGGGCACGTCGCTACGCGACTTTGCCCAACCTCTCATAGCCTACAAGCTTTCACCCCCCGCCGCGCTGGAAGGCCCGCTCGAAGGCGGCGAGAAAGACCTCCGCCTCGGCGGCGGGCACGCATTCCAGCAACAGGGTCACGTCGGTCTGCGGCAGGGTGAGGCTGCCCAGGCGCCGCGTTTGTTCCGGGCCGAGGCACAGGCGCACGCGGCCGGCGGGGAGTTGCAGGTGGATTTCGCCGTTCTGTTCGGCGAGGGGGTAGCGCCGCGCCAGGGGCGCCAGGCAGCGGCGGAATTCGGCATGGTCGATGGCCATGCGGCGGGTGATGAGGCGGCTGGGGGCCATCAGCCCCCGGCCACCGGCGGCCAGATGGCGACGGTGTCGCCGTCGTGGAGCCGTTCGCGCTCGCGCAGGGAGCAGGGGATGAACAGGCCGTTGACGATGACCAGGTGGGCCTGTTCGTCGGGGATGCCGAGGCGCTCGACCACGTCCTGCACGCTGGCGCCGTCGGGCACCTCGAGGCGCACCTCGTTGCGCCGGGCGCCAGACGGCAGGTGGTCGGCAAGGGAGGCGAACAGCTTGAGCCGGATGTGCATGGCGCGGAAGGCTACTGGCCGGCCACCGCGCCCAGCCAGGCCTCGGGCCAGCGGGTGGGGTCGCTCTCCAGGCGCGCGCGCCAGTCGCCCAGCGGGCGGCCGCTCTCGATCAGCCCGCGCAGGGCGCCGACCTTTTCGGTGTGGCCGATGGCCACCACGCCGCGCAGCCGGTCCTGGGCGTCGAAGGCCAGGCGCAGATAGCGGCCCCGGTCGCGCCCGTCCAGCACCAGCGGCTCGCCGCCGGCCCAGTCGCCGAAGGAGACCGAGATCATGCCCAGGGTGGCGAGCACGTTCATGTTGAGGCTGCCGGGGTAGCGCGCGCTGCCGGGCCGCACCATGTTGGCGGCGGCCACCCGGCCGTGTTCCACCGCGGTGGGCTGGATGGCGTGCACCTGGCGCTCGCCGGAGAGCCGGTCCGGCCCCTGGGCGACGTCGCCGGCGGCGAACACCCCGGGGCGGCTGCTCTGCAGATGGGCGTCCACCAGCACGCCCTGCTCGCAGTCCACCCCGCTGCCCTCGAGGAAGCCGATGTTGCTGCGCACCCCGGTGGCGGTGATGAGCAGATCGGCGGCCAGGGTCTCGCCGCCGGCCTGCACCGCCAGGCGGCCGTCCTGTTCGCGCACCGACTCGACCGCGGCGTTCACCCGCACCCGCACGCCCTGCGCCTCGCAGTGGGCGCGCAGCATCTCGCCGGCGGTCGCGTCGAGCATGCGCGGCACCATGCGCGGGCCCTGCTCGATGACGGTGAGCCGCACCCCGCGCCGCACCAGGGACTCGAGGATGATGCAGCCGATGAAACCGGCGCCCATCAGCACCACCTCGCTGCCGGGGCGGGCGCGCTCGGCGATGGCGCGGGCGTCGTCCAAGGTCCAGCAGCTCACCACCCCGGGCAGGTCCATGCCCGGCACCGGCGGGCGCACCGGGGTTGCGCCGGTGGCGATCAGCAGGCGGTCGAATTCCAGCCGGTCGCCGGAGGCCAGCTCGGCGATGTCGGCGTCCGGGTCGATGCCTTCCAGGCGGTCGTGACGCAGGGCGATGCCCAGCGCCTCCCAGTGGCCGGGGCGCTTGCGCAGGGCGGTGCCCGCCTCGTCGATCTGCTCCTCCAGCAGATAGGGGATGGCCATCCGCCCGTAGGACTCGCCCGGCTCGCCGCACAGCAGGGTGATCTCGGCCGTGGGATCGAGGCGGCGCAGGGTCTCGGCGGCGGTGACACCGGCCGGGCCGGCGCCCACGATCAGATGATGCATGCCGCCCTCCTCAGCCCAGGCCCAGGCGCTGCAGGGTCTCCGGGGTGGGCTCGCCGTCGGGCGTCCAGCCGCGGAGCTGGTAATACTCCGGCAACATCTCGTCGAGCTTGTTCACCAGCCCCTTGGCCGGGCCGGTGGCGGCGGCCTCCTCCAGCAGACGCTTGGGCAAGGTGTCCTCCTTGCCGCTCACCCCGGCGGCGAGATTGAACTGGCGCTCCATATTCCAGATGCGTTCGCCCATCTCCAGCAGCCGGTCCACCGTCCAGTCGCCCTCGCAGGCGGCGTCGATCTGGGGCGCGATGTCCTCCAGGGTCCAGGCGAAGGTGGTGAAGACGCACAGCCCGGAGGAGTCCACCGCGGCGGTGGCGTCCTGGAAGGCCTTGACCAGGGCCGGCTTGCCCTCGGCGGTGAGGGGATCGGTCTTCTCGGGGATGCCCAGCACCTCGGAGGCCACGGTGTAGCTGCGCAGGTGACAGGCGCCGCGGTTGGAGGTGGCGTAAGTGAGCCCCATGCCCTGGATGCCGCGCGGGTCGTAGGCGGGGAACTCCTGCCCCTTGACCGTCATGGACAGCTCGGGGTGGCCGTATTTCTCGCACAGGCGCTTGGAGCCCAGCCCCAGCTCCTTGCCGAAGCCCTCGCCGGTGGCCACCCATTCGGCGGCCTTGATCAGCGCCTCGGCGGAGCCGAAGTCGAAGGGGATGCCGGTCTGCTCGGTGGTGAGCACGCCGCGCCCGTACAGCTCCATGGCCGCCCCCACGGTGGCGCCGAAGCTGATGGGGTCGAAGCCGTCCTCGTTGCACAGGAAGTTGGCATAGGTGAGCGCGTCCAGATCGTCCACTCCGGTGTCCGCGCCCAGCGCCCAGGCCGCCTCGTATTCCAGGCCGCCGGAGGCGCCCCAGTACTCGGGCTTGTTCTTCACCGAGAAGTGGCCCTTGTCCACGGTGGAGATGCGTCCGCAGGCGATGGTGCAGGCGAAGCAGCCGGCGTTGGTCACCAGGTTGGGTTTGCCGTCGCTCGGCCGTGGCTCGTGCATGGCCTCGCCCGAGATCTCATTGGCGCCTTCGAACTGCACCTCGCGCGCGTTGCGCGTGGGCAGGGCGCCGATCTCGTTGATCACGTTCATCAGCACCTGGGTGCCGTAGGTGGGCAGCCCCTGGCCGGTGACCGCGTTGTCCGCCAGCACCTGCTTGGCGGCGTTGACCGCCTGCATGAAGCGCTTCGGATCCTTGATGTTGCCCACCCCGCGGGTGCCGCGTACCGCCATCGCCTTGAGATTCTTCGAGGCCATTACGGTGCCCACCCCGGAACGCCCGGCGGCACGGTGCAGGTCGTTGATCACCGCGGCATACAGGCAGCCCTGCTCGGCGGAGCGCCCCACCGCGGCGATGCGCAGCAGCGGGTCCTGGTGGCGCTTGTGCAGCCATTCGTCGGTGTGCCAGACGCTGGTGCCCCAGATCTCGTCCGCCGGCAGCAGCTCGGCGTGGTCGTCCTCGATGTAGAGGTACACCGGGCTGTCCGCGCGGCCCTCGACGATCACCAGGTCCCAGCCGGCGTTCTTCAGCTCCT
Organism: Gammaproteobacteria bacterium; assembly: GCA_027031685.1. Lineage (GTDB taxonomy): Bacteria > Pseudomonadota > Gammaproteobacteria > UWMA-0217 > UWMA-0217 > JALVPS01. Next base: position 7,039 of record JALVPS010000015.1, read on the forward strand.
GGCCGATGAAGCCGCCGGAGTTGGAGCAGGCCACGCAGCCGGTGAGCGGGCTCTTGGTGATCACCGAATAGCGCCCGCCGGTGGACGCCATGGTGCCGGTGAGCGGGCCGGTGGCGAAGATCAGCTTGTTGTCCGGTCCCAGGGCGTCCGTTCTGGGGTCCACCTCCTCGACGAGGTACTTGGTGGCCAGCCCGCGCTGGCCGAGGTATTGCTGCATCCATTCGCGGTTGGTGTCCTCGGGGGTGCAGGTGCCCGCGTTCAGGTTCACGCGCAGGGTCTTTCCGGTCCAGGCCATGTCGAATCCTCCTCAGGCGGTGGTGGCGGCGGCGTCGGTCTTGGCGGCCCAGGCGCGCATGCGCTCGTAGCCGGTCTGATCGGCATCCACGTAGGTGATGGCCGCGGTGGGGCAGGCCGCCACGCACTGGGGGTCGCCGCCACAGAGGTCGCACTTGACCACCTTGCCGGTGACCTGGCTGTAGTTCACGGTGCCGAAGGGGCAGGCGATGGTGCACACCTTGCAGCCCACGCAGTCCGCCTCGTTGACCACCTTGGCGCCGGTGGCGGCGTCGATGCCGATGGCGTCCACCGGGCAGGCCTGCAG
>JALVPS010000016.1 GCA_027031685.1 Gammaproteobacteria bacterium
TCGCCAGCCTGCTGCTCGCCCTGCTGCTGGGCGGCCCCGCCCAGGCCCTGCCGCAGGTGCAGAAGTTCCTCGACGTGGAATACGTCACCGGCGGGGTGGGCGACGAGGAGGCCCGCTACCTGGCCGAACTGGCCAGGGACTTCACCCTCAAGATCCTGGTCACCAAGGACGGCAAGTACTTCGCCGACGTGGACATCCGCATCCTGGACGCCCACGGCGAGCTGGTGCTGGAGGCGCGCACCGACGGCCCGCTGCTGTACGCCAACCTGCCGCCGGGCCGCTACACGGTCATCGCCGAGGGCTTCGGCGAGCACTTCGAGCGCAAGGTGACCATCCGCAAGGGCCGCCAGGCCCATCTTGTGTTCCGCTGGCCGTGGGTGGCCGAGCCGCCTGAGTCGCCGGCCGCGGACGAGGCCGGCTGAGGCGCGCCGGTCACCGCGGCGCGGATGGCCCGCTCGGCGGCCTCCGCCAGGGCACGCCGCTCGCCGAACGCATCCCCCGCCAGCGGCGGCAGGAAGTGCAGCTCCACGCGCAGCCGCGGCCGCCCCGCCACCCGCCACAGATTGCCGAGAAAGCTCTGCTCGCCCACGAAGGGCACCGCCGGGTCCGGCCGCCCGTGCCGGTCCAGATAGCGGATGGCCACCGGCTGCACCGGCAGCCCGTACTCCACGGCCGGGGCGAACAGGCGCGGGTAGAAGCGGCGCACCTCGTCGCCGCGCGTGGTGCGCGCCTCCGGGAACACCAGCACGCTGTGGCCGGCGCGGAGGTGGCGGGCGATGAGCCCGGCCACGTGGCGGGCGGTGTGCCGGCCGCGCTGGATGAACAGCGTGCCGGCATGGGCCGCCAGCCAGCCGATGACCGGCCAGTGGCGCACCTCGGCCTTGGACAGGAAGCCCACCTCGGCCTGCCCGCCCACCACCGGGATGTCCAGCCAGGAAACGTGATTGGCCACCCACAGCGCCGGTGTGGCCAGCGCCGTGCCGTGCACCCGCACCTCCAGCCCCAGGTGGCGACACACGCCGTGCAGCCACCAGCGGCGCAGGCGGCGGAAGCGCTGGTCGGGGATGCCGTCCTGCACGTGGCGCAGGTAGAGCAGGGCGAGCAGCACCCCCAGCAGCAGGTGCAGGGCCAGACGCGGCAGGCGGTGCAGGCGGCGCAGCGTCTCCATGCCGGTGCTAGGCCCCCGTGGCGCAGGCCGCGCCGGCCAGCAGGGCGTCGAAGGCGGCCCGTTCGGTCACCGGCGGCGCGCAGGTGCCGCCCTGGCAGGGGTAGGCGCACACCGGCCCCCGCGGCATCTTGGCAGCCAGGGCTGGCGGCAGTGCCGCGTCCACGGGCGGGGCGAAGCTCAGCCGGTCGGGGGCGTAGGGGCGCAGGGCGGCGCGCTGCCAGGCGTCCACGGCGGCCGCGTCCGTGCCGCGCAGCACCAGCAGCCGGGGCGGTGCCAGCTGCTCGGCCAGGGCGGCCAGCAGGCTGCCGTGGGCCAGGGGGTGCTCGGCCAGGGCGCCGGCGGCGGCCTGCACGGTGCGCTCGGCGGCCGTCAGGTAGCGCGGCTCGCCCAGCAGGTGGCCCAGCCGGGCCAGGGCCAGGGCGGCCACGGCGTTGCCGGCCGGCAGCGACTCGTCGGCCCAGGGCTTGGGGCGCTGCGGCAGGGCCTCGTGGTCGTCGGCGGTGAAGAAGAAGCCGCCCGCCGCCGTGTCCTGGAACCGGGCCAGCAGCAGCTCGGCCAGGTCGCGGGCGAAGGTCAGGTCGGCGTCGCGCCAGCGCAGCTGCAGCAGCTCGAGCAGGGCGTGCAGCAGGAAGGCGTGGTCGTCCAGATAGGCGGGGAAGCGGGCGCGGCTGTCCTTCCACACCGCCAGCAGGCGCCCGTTCCGCCACAGGCGGGCGTGGATGAAGTCCACCGCGCGCGTAGCGGACTCGGCGTAGCGGGGCTCGTCCAGGTGCCGGGCGGCCAGCGCCATGCCGCGGATCATGAGCGCGTTCCAGGCGGTGAGCACCTTGTCGTCACGGGCTGGCCGCGGCCGCTCGGCGCGGGCCGCCAGCAGCCGCCGGCGGGCCTGGTCCAGCGTGCGGCCCAGGGCCGGCAGGCCGGGGCCGCCGGCACGCGCCAGCTCGCGCAGCGGCGCGCGCACGCGCAGGTGCCAGCGGCCCTCGAAGTTGGGCGGGCCATCCAGCCCGTAATGGCGGGCCAGCAGGGCGTACTCCTCGGGCGTGAGCAGGGCGCGCGCCTGGTCCGGCGTCCACAGGTAGTAGCCGCCCTCGCCGCCGGCGCTGTCGGCGTCCAGGCTGGCGCAGTAGCCGCCCTCGCCGCCGGCGCTGTCGGCGTCCAAGCTGGCGCAGTAGCCGCCGTCCGGGGCCTGCATCTCCGTCATGGCCCACTCGGCGGTGGCCCGTGCCACGCGCGCGAACAGCCCGCGGCCGGTGGCGGCGTGGGCCTGGGCGTACAGGCCCAGCAGCAGGCCGTTGTCGTACAGCATCTTCTCGAAGTGGGGGATCTCCCAGCGGGCGTCGGTCGAGTAGCGGAAGAAGCCGCCGCCCAGCTGGTCGAACAGCCCGCCGCGCGCCATCTGTTCCAGGGTGAACACGGCCATGTGCAGGGCCTGGCGGTCGGGCGCGCCGCGCCGCCGGCTGGCGCACCACAGGCGCAGCAGGAGGTCGATGTCGCCGGGGTGGGGGAACTTGGGGGCCGCGCCGAAGCCACCGTGGCGGGCGTCGAAGGCCTCGGCCAGCGCCCGGCGCGCCGCCGTCAGCAGGGCCTCGTCCGGGCGGCCGGCCGGCGCGGGGCCGGCCACGGCGCGGGCCAGGGCCTCGCGCACGGCGGCGTTCTGCCGCGCCAGCTCGGCGTGGTGCGCGCGGTAGAAGTCGGCCACCTGTCGCAGCACCTGGCGGAAGGCGGGCAGACCGTGGCGCGGCGCGGGCGGGAAGTAGGTGCCGGCGAAGAAGGGCGTCAGGTCATCCGGCGTGAGGAACACGGTCAACGGCCAGCCGCCAGGGCGCCGCGCCAGCAGCAGATGGGCGGCCTGGTAGATGCGGTCCAGGTCGGGGCGTTCCTCGCGGTCCACCTTGATGTTGACGAACAAGGCGTTCATGATGCGCGCCGTCTCGGGATCGGCGAAGGATTCGTGGGCCATGACGTGGCACCAGTGGCAGGCGGAGTAGCCGATGGACAGCAGGATGGGCCGGTCCGCGGCGCGCGCAGCGGACAGGGCCTCCTCCCCCCACGGGTACCAGTCCACGGGATTGTCGGCGTGCTGCAGCAGATAGGGGCTGGTTTCTTCCGTGAGTCGATTGGGCATAATGAGCGGCTTTGGGGTGGTGATGGCGCGCATTATGGTGCAGTCGGCGGCGCGCCGCCCCTTTTCCGGAAACCGGGTGGCCCTTCCGCCACCCGCGCAGCGGCGACACACAGGCAGGAGAACGACAATGCGATCAATGAGGAACGGCAACGGCTGGCGTGGCCTGCTGTCGGTGCTGTTGCTGGCCCTGGCGGGCTGCACGGCGCCCTACGAGCGGGGTTTGGTAGGCCAGTGGACGGGCCGGTTTGGCACCGAGGAGGTGACTCTCATGCTGGGCATGGATCACAGCTTCAGCATGCAGCAGGGGCAGCGCAGCATCCACGGCCACTGGCGCACCTACGCCCCGCGCCATCCCGAGTGGCTCGACCTGTGGGTGGAGCGCGGGGACGGTCGCACGCAGCTGGTACCCCTGCTGGCCAGGCACGTGGACGAGGACCACCTGCGCATCCGCGTGGGCGGCAGACTCAAGTTCCGCCCCACGCGCTTTGCGGCCGAGGACGGGCCTGACCAGGCCACACTGGCGCGCGCCGGCGGCTGAGGGACCACCCGTCCGTCATGGAACAGGCAGGGCATTGCCCGGCCTGTTCGTCTCTCTGCTGTCGCGCTCAGTTGACGCGCAGGCTGCCGCCGGTGCCCAGCCCGCCCGGCCCGGGGGCCTCCTGGGGTCGGTAGTTGCGCAGGGCGCGCACCATCTTGTTGTAGGCGTCGGTGAAGGCGGCCACGATCACCTTGCCCTCGGGCGTGTTGGAATAGCCGCCCAGGCCGCCGAAACCGGCCCCCAGCAGGCCGGTGACGGCGCCCACGTCGGCCTTGCGGGCGCTACCCTCGGAGGCGGACACCTGCACTCCGGAACGGTTGTCCACCAGCGTCAGCACGGTGTTGGCCTCGCGGAACTTGAGCGAGCCCAGCACCGCGGCGCCGATGGATCCGCCCAGGCGGCCGCCCAGCACCGCGCCCAGGCCACCCGTGTTGCGGCTGCTGAAGATGATGCGTGGCGTGAGGGCATAGTCGGCGGCCACCATCTGCCCCTTGCCGAAGCGGCTGCCGCTGCGCAGCTCGCCGGACTGCATGAGCTGCCGTTCGCGCTGCATGGCGCGCATGCCGGCGCCGCCCCGCTCCACCACCACGAAGCAGTTGCTCTGCTGCACCAGCAGGCGCAGCACGGGCAGGGTGGAACCCAGGTGGTATTCGTGCGACAGGCGCCAATACCAGTCGGCGCCCGTGTCCTCGGTGAGGGCCAGCGTGCCGAAGGGCCGGTCGCAGTGTTCCAGCCGGGCATTGGCGTTCTGGGCGGTCGACCCGGCGGCGGCGCCGGTGGCGGTGGTGCTGGCGCCGCCCATCTGCACTGGCATGGTGTTGCAGGCAGTGAGCGCCAGGGCGGCAGGGAACAGGGTGAGGAGGAGTTTCTTCTTCATGGCAATGGGCCCCTTTGAGTTGTTGGTTGGGAAAGGAGTGATCCGCCCCGGCGGTGCGGGATGTGGATGCCGCGGCACGTAGGTGACGGTAGACGCTGGCGCCGCGACAAACCGTGCGCTGCTCGACAGAATGGGCCTGGATGCCGATGAGTGGTCGCCGCCAATGCCCCCGAAAATTCTGCTACTTTCTGGAAAGACGCCGCCCCGGCGCTTCGCAGAAGGAACCACTGCCATGCCCGCTCCGCTCCGCCTCACCCATCCGTTTGCGCTCATTCTTGCCCTGCTGCTGGGGGCTTGTGCCGGCACCGGCTACCGCATGCCGCACTTTGTCGAGACCGGGGTGCTGGATGACGGCACCGTGCTGCGCCATGCCAGCGCCGGCCCGCTGCGGGCGGTGCAGGCGCGCCTCATCACCGGCAACGACCGCGCCTTTCGCGCCAAGCTGGCGGCCATCGACAATGCACGCCGGACGCTGGACCTGATGTATTTCATCTTCTCCGACGACGAGAGCTCGTCGGTGATCGCCCAGGCGCTGGTCAACGCCGCCCGGCGCGGGGTGCGGGTGCGGCTGCTGGTGGACTACCACACCAACTACAAGCGCCTGGACCTGTTCTCGCTGCTGGAACGGCTGGGCAGCGAGGGCGACAACGGCGGCAGCCTGCAGGTGCGGTTCTACAACCGCCCGGCGCGGGGCATCGTCATGGACGCCGCCTGGTTCACCCTCGGTTGCCGCCCAGCCACCGGGGCGCAGGGTGCCGACTGCCCGGCCGAGAAGGCGCGCCGCCTGCGCCAGGCCTTCGAGCGGGAGACCATCGACGGCGTGCCGGCCAGCCGGCTGCACATCTCCAACCTCGACGTGGCCAACTCCGGCCTGTTCCTGTCCGGCCTGTATGGCAAGAATCCGCGCCTCATGGCCCTGGCCGTGCTGTCCGCCCAGCAGTCGCCGCCCGAGCTGCCCGCCCACGGCCCCATCACCGCCGACCAGCGCCAGCTCCTGCTGCGTGTGGCGCGGGTGTACTGGCGCGCCGAGACCGGGCGTCTGCTGGACAAGCTGGGCGCACGCCTGCAACTGGCCTTCATCACCCAGTTCTATGGCGAGGAACTCAACCCCATCTATGAGCTGTTTGCCCGTTACCTGCCGGTGGAGCGCCTGCGCGACCGGCGCGCCAAGCGGGAGTGGGAGCACCTCACCGACTTCTTGCACCACAAGTTCCTGCTGGCCGATGGCCGCGAGCTGATCATCGGCGGGCGCAACATCGAGAACTCCTACCACATGCGGCCCAATCCGCTGGTGGAGAAATACATCTTCCGCGATACGGACCTGCGCGTGGTGCTGGCCGAGCCGGACCAGGCCCTGACGGCCAGCTTCGAGCGGCTGTGGCACTTCCGCCCGCTGGTGGCGCGCCTGGACGAGGTGCGCGCCCACGCCCCCAACGAGATCGCCACCAACCTGGAACCCTTCCTGGCCGCCAGCCGGCAGTGCGCCAACGTGACCGGTGAGGCGGACCGCGCCGCCTGCGTCGAGTACGAGTTCAACCGCCACAGGAAGGACCTGCGCCAGCGCGAGACCGAGCGGCTGCTGACCATGCGCGCCCGCGCGCGCCGCTACTGGCAGGACTACCCCTACGCGCGCACGCCGGACCCCGAGCCGCTGTTCGCCATCGCCAACCCCAGGGCCCTGCTGGCCTACGTGGAGAACCTGCCCTTCCGCGGCGGGCCGCACGCCCTGCGCCTGGCGCGCAGCTTCGGCGCCCGCGACGGCCAGGAGGCCGCTTCCGGCAAGCGCATCCACGCCCTGTGGCTGGCCGGGCTGGAGAGCGTCTGCCGCCAGGCCAGCGCGGATGAGCCGGCCGAGATCGTGCTGCACAACGCCTACTTCGCCCCGCCCGCCAACCTCATCCGCGCCTTCGGCCGCATGGTGAGCGGCGAGCTGCCCTGTCCGCACGTCACCCTCACCGTAGTCACCAACTCCCTGGAGACCACCGACCTGGTGCCCGTCAACCTGCTGGCGCGCCACGCCGTCAAGGCCTTCGCCGAGTACGCGCAGGCCCACTACGACCCGGAAAAGAGCGCCCGCTTCCGCTACTTCGAGTACCGCCTGCCCGCCACGGCCAGCCACAAGGCGCGCATCTCCCTGCACAGCAAGGTCAGCCTGCTGGGCGACGATCTGATGGTCGGCTCGGCCAACACCGACCTGCGCAGCTACCTGATGGACACCAACAACGCCCTGTTCATCCGCCGCGCCCCCGGCCTGCTGGCCGGCTACAAGGGCTACCTGGCCCGCCTGCTGCGCGACCCCGGCCTGCTGGCCGAGCGCACCGATTTCTTCCGCACCGCCTCCCACGCCCGGCTGCTGGCCGAGGACCGCGCCCTGCTCGACGCCACCGCCCGCAAGTACCGCGTGCAGCGCTGGCTGGACGACAACGAGATCCATGCCGCCGAGGCCGCCGTGCTCGACCTGCTGCACCGCGCCTACCAGCTCACCGGCCAGATCCTGGACGGCGACCGCGACGCCGCGCGCCTCTACAACCGGCTGTTCGAAACGATCTGAAAGGGCTCAGGAGAGCGTCGACGGCCCATCCATGCGCTGGTGCAGTATGCGCTCCCCGTCCGGCGTGGGGTGATAGAATGATGAGATGACGGCCGACGGGGAACTTGCGGTAGCCGGGGCGGACGTGATCGCAGGCCTCGCCCGGCCAGGGTGATGCCGCCAGGCGGTGGAAGGCCGCGTCGAAGCGGGCGAGATAGCGGTCCCGCTGGGCCTTGCCCCATTGCGACTGGGTATAACGGGTGATATCCAACAGATCGCTGCTGGGCGGCGCGGGTCAGCTCGAAGGAAGCCAATCCTGGGCCGCCACGTCCTCGTCCAGCTCCCGCACCAGATCCTCCAGCGCGTACTCAGCGATCCCGCTTTCCTCTCCTTCCTGG
>JALVPS010000017.1 GCA_027031685.1 Gammaproteobacteria bacterium
CCGCTCTCGCCCACGAACAGGGCGGTGTCCACCTCGAAGAAGTACGGCGCCAGCCCCTGGAAGCCGATGGCCAGCCAGTTGCGGCCGGGGTCCGGCTTGATGTCGCCGCGCCAGCCCACCTGGAAGTCCCAGTACGGGGCGATGCCGCGGCTGTAGAGGGCCTGCAGCTCGAACTCCTCGGTCTCGCCGTCCACGCGCTCGCCCTCGGTCTTGAACCAGAGCTTGTTCAGGTCGTGGCCGATCCACAGGTCGCCGTCCCAGGCCAGCGGGTCCGGGCCGTCGGCCTGGCGCCACTCGAATTGGTCCAGCTTGCCCATGACCAGCAGCGGGTCGTCGTTCATGGCCGCCGGGGCCGCGGCGCTGGCCGCCAGCAGGGCGGCCGTCAGGGCGATGGATGCATTGGTGTGCTTCATGGATGAACCCTCCTCAGGCGACGACGACATGACGGAACATGCCGGCCATGTGGTACAGCAGGTGGCAGTGGTAGGCCCAGCCGCCGGGGGCGTCGACGGTGACGCGGTAGCTGATCATGCTGCCCGGCTGCACGATGACCGTGTGCTTGCGCGGCAGATAGGCGTCGTCGCCCGTCTCCGTGTCGCTCCACATGCCGTGCAGGTGGATGGGGTGGTTCATCATGGTGTCGTTGACCAGCGTGATGCGCAGCCGCTCGCCCAGCCTGAAGGGCAGGTGCTCGGCGTCGGCGAAGCGGATGCCGTTGATGGACCACATGTAGCGGTGCATGTTGCCGGTCAGGTGCAACCCGATCTCGCGATCGGGCTCGCGCGGGTCGGGCGTGCCGGTCAGGTGGCGCAGGTCGGCGTAGGTGAGCACGCGGCGGCCGTTGTTGCGCAGGCCGATGCCCGGATCGTCCAGCCGGTACTGCGGCGCCTCGGCGCGCATGTCCACCTGTGGGCCGTACTCGCTGGGGGCGTGGCGCACCTTGCGGGAACGCATCTTCGTGCCTTTCATGCCGCCCATGTCGTGGCCGGAATGGTCCATGCCCTTCATGCCACCCATGCTGTGGCCCGAATGGTTCATGCCCTTCATGCCCGCCATGTCGTGACCGGCGTGGTTCATGCCCTTCGAGCCACCCATGTCGTGCCCCGCGTGGTCCATGCCCTTCATGGCCCCCATGTCGTGGCCGGAATGGTCCATGGCCGGCTGCTTCGCGCCGCCCATGTCGTGGTCGGCGTGGCTCATGCCCGCCATGCCGCCGCCATGGGACATGCCGTGCATGCCATGCATCCCGCTCATGTCCATGCCCATGTCCATGTGCGTCAGGATGGGCGGCGGGTCCAGGTCCGGCACCGGCGCGCGCAGGGCCGGGTCGGGCGTGAGCGTGCCGCGCGCGTAGCCCGTGCGGTCGATGGCCTGGGCGAACAGGGTGTAGGCGCGGTCGTCGCTGGGCTCGACGATGACGTCGTAGGTCTCGGCCACGCCGAGGCGGATCTCGTCCACCGTCACCGGATGCACGTACTGGCCGTCGGCGGCCACCACGGTCATCTTCAGGCCGGGAATGCGCAGGTCGAAGAAGGTCATGGCCGAACCGTTGATGATGCGCAGGCGCACCTTCTCACCGCGCTTGAACAGGCCCACCCAGCCGTCGGCCGGCGTCTGGCCGTTCATGAGGAAGGTGTAGGTGTAGCCGGTGACGTCGGAGATGTCGCGGTCCGACATGCGCATCACGTTCCACATCTTGCGCTCGGCCCAGGTGCGCGCCACCCCCTTCTCGCGAATGTCACGCAGGAGGTCGCCCACCGTGCGCTCCTGGAAGTTGTAGTAGTCGCCCATCTTCTTCAGGTGGGCAAAGACGCGCGCCGGGTTCTCGTCGGTCCAGTCGGACAGGAACACCACGTAGTCGCGGTCGTAGCTGAAGGGCTCCGGCTCGGCCGGGTCGATGATGATGGCGCCGTACACCCCGGTCTGCTCCTGGAAGCCGGAATGGCTGTGGTACCAGTAGGTGCCGCTCTGCTTGACGTCGAAGGCGTAATGGAAGGTTTCGCCGGGCTTGATGCCGCTGAAGCCGTCCGAGACGTGCGGCACGCCGTCCATGGCGCTGGGCAGGATGATGCCGTGCCAGTGGATCGAGCTGTCCTCGCTGAGGTTGTTGGTCACATTGAGGACGACGCGGTCACCTTCCTTCCAGCGCAGGATGGGCGCCGGCACCGAGCCGTTGACGGCCGTGGCCAGGCGGTCCTTGCCGGTGAAGTTGACCTTCTGGTAACCGATGGACAGGTCGAAGCGGTTGCCGGACAGGGTCTGCGGCCCGTTGCGGGCCAGCAGGGCGCGCGGCGACAGCCCCATGCCCACGGCCAGTCCGCCCAGGGCCAGGCCGGTCACGAAACGCCGGCGACCGAGGTCCGGCTCGGCGGCCAGCTCGGCCGTGATGCGGGCGGACAGATCCCGTCCGCCAGAGGGAAATTTCTTGAACATACAAAGCACTCCAAAGCTGTGGAACACGTCGGCAGGCAGCGCGCGGCGCCC
>JALVPS010000018.1 GCA_027031685.1 Gammaproteobacteria bacterium
CTGCAAAAAAATGGGTGGCGTATCACAGAACTGCTGAGCCGATGGGCATTTCTGACGGGCTTTTATGCCCATGGTCATCGGTTTCCCAGGCATCCGCGATTGCTGCGTGAATTGAGCCTGGCGCTATGGACGTTGCACCATGCGTTGGACCATCTCGGCCAGCACAATCAAAGGGTGACTCGCGCCTCGTCCGGTTTTGGATGCACCGTGGGCAACAACGGTGATGGTCCCCCACCATGCCTGGGGTGATCACCGATTGGTGATGGGGGGATCGGTCACCGGGGCGCGCTGGTTCGGAGGGGACGATGGGCTCATGGACATGCTGTTCCCCGATCTGGGAACTTTCCGGCGCGCTATCCGGGCTTGCTGCCGGCAGCCTGTGTTCCGTCAGCGGCGGGTGGGACGGGGCGGCCGCACCGGGTTCATGACGCGCAGCGGCAGGTCGCCGCAGCGCGCGGCGCGGTCCCAGGGCAGCTGCAGGGTGAGGCCGCGCGGGGCGGCCTTGCACAGGTCGGGCCGCACGCGGTACAGGCGCACTTCGCACACGCCGTCCACGGGGCGCATATCGAGGCGGAAGTCGCCAGGCCGGGTGCAGCCGGTGCTGGTGACGGTGACGCGGAAGTGGCGGGCGGTGACGGAGTAGCTGCGCAGCGGCTCGAGCCTGCCTTCGGGGGCGGCGGCCTGGGGCGGGGTGGCGCAGCCGCCTAGCAGGGGCAGGGCGGCCAGCAGGAGACGCAGGCGGTTCATGGGTGGCTCTTCCGGTGGCGGATGCGCGGGGCGGACAGGACGAGCAGCGCCAGCAGGGCAAGCAGGGCGGGGGGCGACACGTCGCCTCCACCCCCCTCCTCGTCGCGCTGTTCGCTGCTGGCCAGTGTGGCGGTCTTGCCCAGGCGCTGGCTGCGGCCCTGCATGATGGCCTCGATGTCCCGGGCGTAATTGGGCACGCGGGTGTACACGCCGGGCAGGCCGGGGGCCGCGCAGCCCGCGCCCCAGCTGGTCAGGCCCGCCAGCCGGGGCTGGCCGGCGTCGTCGTCCACCAGCAGCGGGCCGCCGCTGTCGCCCTGGCAGGTGCCCACGCCGCCGTTGTCGCTGCCGGCGCAGATCATGTTGGGGGTGATTGGATCCAGGGCGGGCGGGGCGCCCACGGTCTGCTCGTAGTAGTCGCGGTAGGCAGTGTTGCACCGGGTGCGCGAGACCAGCGGCACGCGGGCGGCATATCCCTGGGGGTCGAAGGACTCCTCCTCGAACTCGTCGTCGGGGCCGCGCTGCTGGTGGTAGCCGCGTCCCAGCACCAGGGCGGGCGCCGCCGCGGCGATGGCCTGGTCCAGGGTGGCGTTGTCGACCAGCGGTGCGGCGGGGATGCCCTGCGGGGCGCCGTCCAGGCGCAGCAGGGCGATGTCGTTGTCCAAGGTGTCGAGGTCGAAGGCCTCGTGCACCAGGTAGCTTTTGACGCGGAAGACGTGATCGGGCCGCTGGTTGAGGCGGTCGCTGCCCAGGTACACCAGCAGACCGGCGGCCTCCGGTGTGGGGTCGCGGAGGCAGTGGGCGGCGGTGACTACCCAGCCGGCCCCGTCGCCGTTGCCCAGGTAGGTGCCGCCGCAGAAGCTCTCGGCGGGCGGGGTGTCGCTGTAGGCCAGGGTGGCCGTCTCGTCCAGGTGGCCGAGGAGGTACTGGCCGTCCTCGAAGCTGATGGTGATGGCCGGGATGGGCGGCGGATCCCCCAGGATGATGGCACCGGAAGAACCCGGTGTGTCGTTGTAGATGATGGCCGCGACGCCGCCGCCCTCGGCGCAGCGGCTCATTGCGCTGTCCGCGAACAGGAAGAAGTCACGCTCGATGAGGCAGACCCTGTTGTTTGCGTCAGGGCAGGGGCCCGGCCCCGCACCGCAGTACACCAGCGGGCCGCTGAAGTGGTGTTGTGGCGCGTCGGCGACGTATTCGAACGGGATGGCGCGTCCGCCCGCGGTGAGCACCTCCTCGCGCTGTATGAGGGCGGCCAGCCAGGGGTACTCATCCCCTTCCACCACGTGGCCGCCCACCACGCGCGGCTGGATGGCGGCGGTCGCCGCGGTGCACCACAGGAGCAGGAGGAGAGGGAGGACTCGGCGCATGTCAGGTCACCACGCTGGGTTCGGTGCGCCCGGTGTAGTGGGCGATGCGCGCCAGCTCGGCGGCCAGCGCGGCCAGGGGGGCGAGCAGGGTGGGGGCGTCGTGCCCGAAGTCGTCCGGGTCGGTGGTGTACTGCTCCAGGTAGACGCGCAGCGTGGCGCCGCGCGTGCCGGTGCCGGACAGGCGGTAGACGATGCGCGCGCCGTCCTCGCACACCACGCGCAGGCCCTGGTGTTCGCTCACCGAGCCGTCCACCGGGTCGGTGTAGCTGAAGTCGTCGGCCAGGCCGATCACGTGCGGGCCCAGGCGCTGGCCGGGCAGGCTCGCCAGCCGGCCGCGCAGGTCGTCCATGAGGGCGTGGGCGGCGTCGCT
>JALVPS010000019.1 GCA_027031685.1 Gammaproteobacteria bacterium
CGCGGCCCCCCGGCGCCGGCTGTGGTGGCGGGGGTGGCAGGGATGGCGGGCTGAGGCGCAGGCGTTGGCCGGGATAGATGGTGTACGGCGGACGCAGGCCGTTCCAGGCCGCCAGGCGGTCCACGTTCAGGCCGTAGCGCCAGGCGATGGAATAGAGGGTGTCACCGTGGCGCACCTTGTACAGGCTGGGCGTGAGGCGCACGGCGGGTCCGCCCTGCCAGCCGCAGCCTGGGAGCAGCACACCGCCGAGGGCCAGGAGCAGGGCGAGCAGCAGGCCGCGCATGGCGTCAGCGCAGCTGGTACCAGGCCAGGCCCAGGGCAATGAGGGCCACCACGCCCCAGCCGATCCATTCCATGTAACGGCGCAGGTGGGGCTCCACCCGCGGGCCGGCCCAGGCCACCAGGGCGGCCACCAGGAAGAAGCGCCCGCCGCGCCCCACGAACGAGGCCAGCACGAAGGGCAGCAGGGGCATGGCCAGCGCCCCGGAGGTGATGGTGAACAGCTTGTAGGGGATGGGCGAGAAGCCGGCGGCGAACACCACCCATACCCCGTAGCGGGCGAACCAGTCGCGCACCGTGGCGTACTGCTCGGCGTGCTGGGCCAGCCAGGGCTGCACCAGGTCCAGGGCCAGGGCGCCGATGGCGTAGCCGGCCACGCCCCCCACCACCGAGGCCACCGTGGCCACCAGGGCATAGACTGCCCAGCGCCGTGGCCGGGCCATGACCATGGGTGCCAGCATCACGTCTGGCGGCACGGGAAAGAAGGACGACTCGGCAAAACTGAGCGCCGCCAGGTAGCGCGGCGCGTGACGGTGGGCGGACCAGGCGATGACCCGCTCGTACAACCCGGTGAACAGCCTCATCGCACCACACCTTCCAGAAAGGGCACGAAGCTGACCGGCTCGATGTGTTCGGACACGAATCCCTCTTCCCTGTGTTCAATGACCACCAGTTGCTGCGCCCCGTCCTCGCCCTGCCAGGGCAGCACGATGCGCCCGCCGCCGGCCAGCTGCTGCAACAGCCCGGCCGGCAGGGCGCGGGCGGCGGCGGTGAGCAGGATGGCGTCGAAGGGCGCGTGCAGCGGCCAGCCCACCCCGCCGTCGGCGTGGCGGCTGCGGATGTGGCCGTAGCCCAGGCGGCGGAAGCGCTCGGCCGCCTTGCGGTACAGCACGCGCACACGCTCCACGGTATACACCGCCAGCCCCAGCTCGGCCAGCAGCGCGGCCTGATAACCGGACCCGGTGCCCACTTCCAGCACCTTGCACGGCTCGCCCGCGAGCACCAGCTCGGTCATGCGCGCCACCGTGTAGGGGCGCGACAGGGTCTGGCCGGCATCGATGGGCAGCGCACTGTCCTCGTAGGCGCGGCTGGCCAGGGCCTCGTCCACGAACAGGTGGCGCGGCACCCGCGCCATGGCCGCCAGCACGCGCCCGTCCGTGATGCCCCGCTCGCGCAGGCGCGCCACCATGCGGTCGCGCGTGCGCTGCGAGGTCATGCCGATGCCGCGCAGCTCGCGCCCGCTCACCCGGCCTGGGCCTCCAGCCAGCACCCCAGCTCGGGCAGCAGGGCGTGCCGCGTGAGATCGATCTGCAACGGCGTGATGGAAACATAGCCGTGGCGCAGGGCGTGGAAGTCGGTGCCCTCGCCGGCGTCCTGCTCCGGCCCGGCCGGCCCCACCCAGTAGATGGGCCGCCCGCGCGGGTCGCGCTCGCGCCATACCGGCTCCGACTTATGGCGGTGGCCGAGGCGCGTGGCGCGGAAACCGCGCACCGCCTCGAAGGGCAGGTCCGGTACGTTGACGTTGAGAATCGCATCGCCCGGCAGCGGCCGCGACAGCAGGCCGCGCACGAGGCGGCGCACGGCCCGCGCCGCCGTGTCCAAGTGGCGCGGCTCGAAGCTGTCGATGGACACGGCCAGTGCCGGCAGGCCCAGGAAACGCCCCTCCATGGCGCCGGCCACCGTGCCCGAATAGAGCACGTCGTCGCCCAGGTTGGCGCCCAGATTGATGCCCGAGACCACCATGTCCGGCTCCTCGTCCAGCAGACCCGTGATGCCCAGGTGCACGCAGTCGGTGGGCGTGCCGTCCACCTTCCAGTAGCCGTTCTCGGCCAGCGTGGCGTGCAGCGGATAGTCCAGGGTGAGCGAGTTGCTGGCGCCGCTGCGGTTGCGGTCCGGCGCCACCACGGTCACCTCGCCGAAGTCGCGCAAGGCGTCGGCCAGGACGCGCAGCCCCGGCGAGAGATAGCCATCGTCGTTGCTCACCAGCAGATGCATGGGGTCCTCCGCAAACTCGGCGTATCATACTGGAAAGGCCGGCCACCCGCCGCGCGCGCCGGCCGTCCCGTGAACCGCCCCGCAAGGCCACGCCATCATGAGTGACCACGACGACCAGCCGGACGACCTGGCACTGTTCCATGCCGCCGTGGGCGAGGTGCGGCCGGTGCGCTCGCGCCGCCACCACGCCCGCCCCACGCCAC
>JALVPS010000020.1 GCA_027031685.1 Gammaproteobacteria bacterium
GCACGCGCAGCAGAACGCCGCCTGGTTCGCCCAGACGATCTCGCCCCTGGCCGAGTTCGCCCGCGTGGACCTGCCCGCCCTGCTGGCGCGCCTGGGCGGCCGGCCGCTGCCGGACGGCGCCGGGCCGCTCCTGCTGGTGGCCGTGCTGGCGCTGGCCGCCTGGCGCTACCGGCGCCTGCGCGAGTCGCTGGACGAGGGCGAGCGGCTGGCGCTGGTCGCCCTGGCCGTGCTGCTGTGCTGCTACCACCAGGCCTACGACCTGCTGCTGCTGACGCCGGCCGCGCTACACCTGGCGCGCCGCGCCCTGGCCGACGGGGCGCCGCCGCGCACCCGGCTGCTGGCCGCCCTGCTGGCCCTGCCCTTCGCCAACTATCTGGCCACCGCCGTCGCCACCCGCCCGCTCGTGCCGTCCGGGCCGGCGTGGCTGGCGGTGACCAGTCTCAACGGCGCCCTGCTGCTGGCGGCGCTGGCCCTGCTGGCCACGCGCCCGGCCACCCGAGAACGACAAACCCAGATGGAGGAGGTCCACCCATGTCCGCCCGACGCGACACCATCCCGCCCGGTCCCGCCACCCCCGCCGAGGAGCTGACCGTGGGGCGGCTGGGGCAGGCCCTGCGCCGCCACTTGGCCCGCGTCCTGGCCACCGCCGCGCTGCTGGTGCTGGCCACGGCCATCGTGCTGTTCTTCATCGAGCCGCGCTACACCTCGCGCAGCGCCCTGTACGTGGGCAGCGACATCGCCGCCATCACCGGCGTGACCACCTCGGCCAACGCCCGCCTGCCGGACGAGCCCACCATCGAGAGCGAGATCGAGGTCATCAAGTCGCGCCAGATCATCAACGCGGTCATCGACCGCCTGGGGCTGGCGAAGCGTGCCGAGTTCAACGAGGCCGGCCTGCTGCGCGCCCTGTTCGGCCCACGCCCGGGCCGGCGTGTGGCCGGTGAGCGCTACGGGCCGGAGCGGGAGATCGTCATCGACAACTTCCTGGACCACCTCGAGGTGTACCAGCAGGGCCGCTCGCGGGTGATCGTCATCGAATTCTGGTCGCACGACCCGGCCCTGGCCGCGCGGGTGGTGAACGCCCTGGCCCACGAGTACATCCAGACCAACCTGCGCAGCAAGGTGGCCACCACCGAGCAGGTCATCCGCTGGCTGCAGGCGCAGGTGAAGCGGCTGCGCCGGCAGGTGCTGCAGGCCGAGCAGGCCATCGACCGCTACCAGACCGCCCACCCGCTGCTGGTGGCCGAGCGCAACGCCCAGGCCCTGAAGCGTCTGGACGAGCTGGACCGCCTGCTCACCCAGACCCGCTCGCAGCGCATCGCCACCGAGGCGCGCCTGGCCGAGCTGCGCCGCCTGGCCGGCCGCCGCGACGCCAGCCGGCTGGTGCTGGCGGCCACCGGCGACGCCACCCGCGCCCCCCTGGAGATGGCGCAGCTCAAGGCCGACGCCGCCCTGCACAGCGCCGGCGTGCGGTACGGCCCGCTGCACCCCAGGCGGCTGGCCGCCGCCGCCGAGCGCCGCACCGTGACCGAGGGGCTGGACCGCAACCGGCGCGTGGCCCTGCAGCGCGAGGGCCTGGCGCTGCAGGCCATCGACCGCCAGGCGCGCCAGTACCAGGACGAGATCGAACGCCTCACCGCCGCCCTGGCCGAGGCGCGCACGCGCCGCATCCGCCTCGACGCCATGGAGCGCGATGCGCAGTCCAACCGCCAGCTGCTCGACAACCTGCTGACACGCCTCAAGGACCTGCGCGCGCGGCGCGAGATCCTCGACCTCACCGAGAACAAGCGGGTCATCTCGCGCGGCTTCGTGCCGGCCGAGCCGTCCTTCCCCAGGAAGGGCCCCATCCTGGCCATCGCCCTGGTGGCCGGCCTGTTGCTGGGGGGCTTTCTGGCCCTGGCCCACGACGGCCGCCCGCCGGCCGCGGACTGACCCGCCCCACGGAGGAGACAGCGTCATGGCCTTTTCCCGCAACGTGCTGAGCGTGCTCATCCTGGCCGCCGACTGGCTGACCATCTTCGCCTGCGGGCTGGGCATGTACCTGGCCTACCTGGGCTGGAACGCCGACGCCCCGCTGTTTCTGGCCGCGCTCATCATCGGCGCCGGGCTGGTGGTGATCAGCCTGCACGCCAGCGGCGCCTACCGCCTGCCGGTCATCCTGGCCCCGCGCCGCCACCTGGGCCGGCTCACCGGCGCCTACGCGCTGGCTTTCCTGCTCATGGTGGCCCTGGCCTTCGCCCTCAAGATCTCCGACCAGTACTCGCGCGTGTGGCTGTTCGGCTGGCTGGGCGGGGGCCTCGGGGTGCTGCTGGCGCAGAAGGCCTGGCTGGCGCGTCTGCTGCGGCGCCTCATGGAGTGGGGCGTCATTGCCCGCAAGGTGGCCGTGTTCGGCTACGACGAGCGCGGCATGCGCCTGCTCACCCGCCTCGACGGCAACCGCCCGCCGTGGATGCACCTGGTGGGCGTGTTCGACGACCGCAGCACGCGCCTGCCGGCCCACCCGCGGCTGCCCGTGCTGGGCACCTCCGAGGACCTCATCCGCTACGCCCAGACCCACGGCTGCGACGATATCCTGGTCACCCTGCCGCTGTCCTGCGAACGGCGCCTGGCCGAGCTGATCCGCAAGTTCAGCGTGCTGCCCACCACCCTGCACCTCGTTCCCGCCCTGCCGGGCGGCGTGACCGGCCTGCAGCTGGGCTGCTCCGAGGCCTCCGGCATCCCCCTCATCGACATCGAGCAGAATCCCCTGGCCGGCTGGAAGTACGCCGTCAAGTGGCTGGAGGACAAGCTGCTGGCCAGCCTCATCCTGGTGCTCATCAGCCCCCTCATGCTGCTCATCGCCGTGGCCATCAAGCTGGACAGCCCCGGTCCGGTGCTCTTCGTGCAGCGCCGCATCGGCTTCAACAACAAGCCGTTCAACGTGTACAAGTTCCGTACCATGCGCGCCGACGCCGCCGATCCCGACGCGCGCCGCCTGGTCACCCGCGACGACCCGCGCGTCACCCGCCTGGGCCGCTTCCTGCGCCGCACCAGCCTCGACGAGCTGCCCCAGTTCTTCAACGTCCTCAAGGGCGACATGTCCATCGTCGGTCCCCGCCCCCACGCCCTGCACGCCTGCGCCGCCGGCCGCGCCTACCAGGAGGCCGTGGCCGAATACGCCCACCGCCACAAGGTCAAGCCGGGCATCACCGGCTGGGCCCAGGTGAACGGCTGGCGCGGCGAGACCGACACCCTGGAGAAGATCCGCAAGCGCGTCGAATACGACCTCTACTACATCGACCACTTCTCCCTGTGGCTGGACCTAAAGATCATCGCCCGCACCGTGCTCGCCGGCTTCACCGGCCAGAACGCCTACTGACCCGCCATCCCGTCGCGCCCGGCGTGCTCGCCGGGCCCATGGGTTAGAATCCCCCTCCCTTCATCGGCAGCGGGGCCCCCATGCGCATCGTCGCGGACGAGAATATTCCCTACGTGCACGAGGCCTTCGGCACGCTGGGCGAAGTGGTCACGGTGCCCGGCCGGGGGCTGCGGCGCGCGGACCTGGCCGGGGCGGAGCTGCTGCTGGTGCGCTCGGTGACGCGCGTGGACGAGGCCCTGCTGGCGGGCACCCCGGTGCGCTTCGTGGCCTCGGCCACCATCGGCTTCGACCACATCGACGCCGACTGGCTGGCGGCCCGGGGCATACCCTGGGCCACCGCGCCGGGCTGCAACGCGGTGGCCGCGGCCGAGTACGTCACGGCCGCCGTGCTGCGCGCGGCGGAGCGGCTGGGCTGGACCCTGGCCGGGCGCACCGTGGGCATCATCGGCTGCGGCAACGTGGGCTCGCGGGTGCGGCGGCGGCTCGCGGCCCTGGGCCTGGAATGCCTGGTGAACGACCCGCCGCGCGCCGAGCGCGAGGGGACGGCCGGCTTCGTGGACCTGGACACCGCCCTGGGGGCGGACATCGTCACCTGCCACGTGCCGCTCACGCGCGGCGGCCCGCACCCCACCTTCCACCTGCTGGACCGGGCGCGCCTGGCGCGGCTGCGCCCCGGCACCCTGCTCGTCAACACCGCCCGCGGCCTGGTGGTGGACAACGCCGCCCTGCGCGCCCGGCTGGGCGCCGGCGACGGCTGCCAGGCCATCCTCGACGTCTGGGAAGGCGAGCCCGCCCTCGACCCGGCCCTGCTGGACCGCTGCCTGTTCGGCACCCCGCATATCGCCGGCTACTCCCTGGAGGGGCGGGCGCGCGGCACGGAGATGATCTACCAGGCCGTGTGCCGGTTCCTCGACGTCACCCCCACCTGGCGTGCCGCCGACGTCCTGCCCCCCGTGCCCGAGCCGGACATCCACCTCGGCACCGCCGCATCCCCCCAGAGCGCCCTCGCCCAGGCCGTGCGCCACGCCTACGACATCGAACAGGACGACGCCGCCCTGCGCGCCACCCTGTACCAGCCCGAACCCGCCCGCGCCGCCACCTTCGACCGCCTGCGCAAGGAATACCCCCTGCGCCGCGAATTCGCCGGCTACACCGTGCACCTGCCGGCCGACGGCGCGGCGCTGGCCGACCCCCTGCAGGCCCTCGGCTTCCGGATCGAAGTGGCCGAGTAACCCCAGCACCCCGTAGGTTGGGCAAAGCGCAGCGTGCCCAACAATACCTGGCGACGTTGGGCACGGCGCAACGGCGCCTTTGCCCAACCTACGGACTTGCACGCCCTCGGCTTTCGGGTGGCGACGGCTGGCTCACCTCTGCGGCACCAAATTCGGTAGGCTGGGCAAAGCGAAGCGTGCCCAGCTCCCGCATCGGGCACGTCGCTACGCGACCTTTGCTCGACCTGCCGAGTCACCAACGGAGCCCCGATCCATTGGGGTCGGCGACGGCTCGTCAAGCCTTCGGAAAGTAGTGCACGCCCTCCAGTCCCTCAAAGTCGGCATCCTGGGTCCACACCCGGGCGCCATTGGTTCGGGCCGTGGCGTAGATGATGCTGTCCGCCAGCGGCAGCTTCAGGGTCATGCCGTATTGCGCGGCGGCGATGGCAAGATGGTCGTCCAGCGGAACGACGCGCCCTTGGCGCATGTGCGCGACGGCGATCAGCGCGTCGGTCTCGCCGCGCTGGCGTAGCACCGCCTTGAAGACCTCCGTGAGGGTGATGCTCGGCACCAGCAGATGCTCGGTGTCCTCGATGGCCGGGGCGAATCTGTCGGCATTGGCGTCATCCGCGAACCACGACAGCCACGCGGACGAATCGACCACGTTCACAGGCGGTCATCCTCCCGCGCCACTTCGGTGTCGATGCCGCGCAGGAAACCGCGCATCTGCTTCACCGGCTTCAGGGGAATGAGTTCGATTCGCTCGCCCAGAACGATGACCTCCAGCTTCTGCCCCACCGAGATGCCGGCTGCCTCACGCGCCTCCTTGGGGATCACGACCTGATATTTCGGGGATACCGTCACTTCAGACATACGGATAACCCATCGATGGCGTTTCCGTATTACCTATAGACGGGCCCGAGCCGGGGGTCAACAGGGTGCGACAGCTCCCGTGTCGGGCACGTCGCTGTCGCGACTTTGCCCAACCTACCGAGGGTTCGAACCCCCGCCCGATTGGATGCCGTGCAACCCAAAAAGCCCGGGGGCCGATTCGGCCTCCGGGCTTCGATGACTGGCGGAGAGGCAGGGATGGATGCGGCCCTTCCCTGGGCCGCACCCCTGCGGGGCGCTGCGCGTCCGAATCGGCTTCCTGCCGATTCGTCGAACCCTGAGGGTTCGAACCCCTGCCCGGTTCATTGCCGTGCAATCAAAAAAGCCCGGGGGCCGATTCGGCCTCCGGGCTTCGATGACTGGCGGAGAGGCAGGGATTCGAACCCTGGGTGGGCTCGCGCCCACAACGGTTTTCGAGACCGCCCCGTTCAACCACTCCGGCACCTCTCCTGAACGGGTGGCGGCACGGGGCCGCCGGCGGGGCGCATTCTACGCGATTCGCGCGGGCGGTGTCAGGCGGCTTCGAATTCAGTCCGGGATGCGCCGAGGCGGGCTGGAGGCCTTCGGGGTTGCATTAAGGGAGGAGAGGCAGGGATGGACTCGGGCCTTCCTGGCCCTCGCCCCTGCGGGGCGCTGCGCGTCCGAATCGGCAATCCTGCCGATTCGTCGAACCCTGGGTGGGCTCGCGCCCACAACGGTTTTCGAGACCGCCCCGTTCAACCACTCCGGCACCTCTCCTGAACGGGTGGCGGCACGGGGCCGCCGGCGGGCGCATTCTACGCGAATCGCACGGGCGGTGTCAGGCGGCTTCGAATTCGGTCCGGGATGCGCCGAGGCGGGCTGGAGGCCTTCGGGGTCGCATTAAAGGAGGAGAGGCAGGGATGGACTCGGGCCTTCCTGGCCCTCGCCCCTGCGGGGCGCTGCGCGTCCGAATCCGCTGTCCTGCCGATTCGTCGAACCCTGGGTGGGCTCGCGCCCACAACGGTTTTCGAGACCGCCCCGTTCAACCACTCCGGCACCTCTCCTGAACGGGTGGCGGCACAGGCCGCCGGCCGAGGTCACCCCGCCAGTGATTCCCGCTCGGCTTCCAGGGCCGCCCAGCGGTTGTAGGCGGCTTCGAGCTCGGCCCGGAGTGCGTCGAGGCGGGCCAGGGTGGCCTTCACTTCGGCGGGGTCGCCCTTGTAGAAGTCGGGCTGGCCGCAGCGGGCCTCGAGCTGGGCCTGTTCGGCCTCGAGGGCCTCGATACGGCCGGGCAGTTCGTCCAGTTCGCGCTGCAGTTTGTAGGAGAGTTTGCGCGGCTTGCGGGGCGCGGGGCGCCGGGGTTCACGGGCAGACGGCGGCGCCGGGCGGGCGTCGGAGGGGACGGCGAGGCGCGCGGCGCAGTCGCTGTAGCCGCCCACGCAGGGTTCGATGCGGCCGTCGCCCAGGAAGAGGAGGCTGCTGGTGACGACGTTGTCGAGGAAGGCGCGGTCGTGGCTGACGAGCAGCAGGGTGCCGTCGTAGTCGAGCAGGCGCTGTTCGAGCACTTCGAGGGTTTCGATGTCCAGGTCGTTGGTGGGCTCGTCCATGACCAGGAGGTTGGCCGGGGTGGCGAACAGGCGGGCCAGCAGGAGGCGGTTGCGCTCGCCGCCGGACAGGGCGCTGACGGGGGAGCGGGCGCGCTCGGGGCTGAACAGGAAGTCGCCCAGCCAGGAGATGACGTGCCGTGAGCGACCGTTGACGGTGATGGTCTCGCGCCCCTGGGCGACGTTGTCGAGGGCGCTCAGGGAGTCGTCGAGCTGGCGGCGGTGCTGGTCGAACCAGGCGACCCGCAGGTTGGTGCCCAGGCGCACCTGGCCGCTGTCGGGGGCCAGCTCGCCCAGCAGGAGCTTGAGCAGGGTGGTCTTGCCGCAGCCGTTGGGGCCGATCAGGCCCACGCGGTCGCCGCGCAGGATGCGCAGGGACAGGTCGCGCACCACGGGCCGGCCCTGCCAGGCGTAGCCGAGGCCGCACGTCTCCACCACCAGCCGCCCGGACTGTTCGCCGCTGTCCAGCTGCAGGCGGGCGGTGCCCTCGCGGGCCACGCGCCGTGCCCGCTCGGCGCGCATGGCCTGCAGGGCGCGCACGCGGCCCTCGTTGCGCGTGCGGCGGGCCTTGATGCCCTGCCGGATCC
>JALVPS010000021.1 GCA_027031685.1 Gammaproteobacteria bacterium
ACATCCTGGAGGAGATCGTGGGCGAGTTCACCTCCTCCAACGTCCCCTCGGAGGACATCCATCCGCAGCCGGACGGCAGCTACATCGTGGACGGCGGCATCGGCATCCGCGACCTCAACCGCGCCTTGGGCATCGACCTGCCCACCCAGGGCGCGCGCACCCTCAACGGGCTGATCCTGGAATACCTGGAGTCCATCCCGGACCCGGGCACCGGGCTCAAGATCAACGGCTACCCCATGGAGGTGGTCAAGGTGAGCGACAACCGGGTACGCTCGGTGCGCCTCTACCCGCAACTGCGCCAGGGCGGCGCGGCGACCGGCTGACATGGCCGCCCGACCGCGCGCCCGCTACCGCTGCCGCGCCTGCGGCGCCATGCAGCCCAAGTGGGCCGGCCAGTGCCCGGACTGCGGCGAGTGGAACACGCTGGAGGAGGAGACCGCCACGCCCGCCTCCGGCGGCACGGCGCGCGGCGGCTTCACCGGCCTGGCCAGCGCCGAGGTGCAGACCCTGGGCGAGGTGGCGCTCACCGACACGCCGCGCTTCGGCAGCGGCCTGTCGGAGCTGGACCGGGTGCTGGGCGGCGGCATCGTACCCGGCTCGGTCATCCTGCTGGGCGGCGACCCGGGCATCGGCAAGTCCACCCTGCTGCTGCAGAGCCTGGCGCGCCTGCCGCAGGTGCCGTCGCTGTATGTCACCGGCGAGGAGTCGGCCCAGCAGGTGCGCCTGCGCGCCGCGCGTCTGGCCCTGCCCGCCGACCACCTGCGCCTGCTCACCGAGACCTGCGTGGAGACCATCGTCGCCACCGCCCTGGCACAGCGCCCGCGCCTACTGGTCATCGACTCCATCCAGACCCTGTTCACCCAGCAGCTGCAGTCCGCCCCCGGCGCCGTGGCCCAGGTGCGCGAGAGCGCCGCCCAGCTGGTGCGCCTGGCCAAGCAGCACCACATCGCCGTGTTCATCGTCGGCCACGTCACCAAGGAGGGCACCCTGGCTGGGCCGCGCGTGTTGGAGCACATGGTGGACACGGTGCTCTATTTCGAGGGCGAGCCGAGCGGCCGCTACCGCGTGCTGCGCGCCGTCAAGAACCGCTTCGGGGCGGTCAACGAGCTGGGCATCTTCGCCATGACCGAGCAGGGCCTGAAGCCGGTCAGCAACCCCTCGGCCATCTTCCTGTCGCGCCATGACCAGCCGACCCCCGGCAGCGTGGTGATGGTCACCAATGAGGGCACCCGCCCGCTGCTGGTGGAGGTGCAGGCGCTGGTGGCCGAGACCCACGCCAGCCAGCCGCGCCGGGTTACCGTGGGGCTGGAGCAGAACCGGCTGGTCATGCTGCTGGCCGTGCTGCAGCGCCACGCCGGGGTGGTGATGTACGACCAGGACGTGTTCATCAACGTGGTGGGCGGCGTGCGCATCGGCGAGACGGCGGCCGACCTGCCGGTGCTGGTGGCGGCCCTGTCCAGCCTGCGCGACCGGCCCGTGGCCCGGGACGTGGTGGTGTTCGGCGAGGTGGGGCTGGCGGGCGAGATCCGCCCCGTGGCCAACGGCCAGGAGCGCCTGCGCGAGGCCGCCAAGCACGGCTTCCGCCAGGCCTGGATCCCGGCCGCCAACGCCCCCCGCAAGCCCATCGACGGCCTCGCCGTGCACCCGCTGCGCCACATCGGCGATCTCATGGAACTGGAACTGTGAACGGCGCCGGCGCGCTATAATGTGCCGCTTTTGAATCTGCGGCACCTTTGATGGAACTCATCCGCGGCCTGCACAACCTGCGTCCCCGCCACCGGGGCTGCGTGGCCACCATCGGCAATTTCGACGGCCTGCACCGTGGCCATCGCGCCGTCATCGGCCAGCTGCAACGCGCCGCCGAGGCGCACGGCCTGCCCGGCACGCTGATCACTTTCGAGCCGCTGCCCCTGGAGTACTTCCTGGGCGAGCGCGCCCCCAGCCGCCTCAGCCGGCTGCGCGACAAGGTGACCCTGCTGCGCGCGCTGGGCGTGGAGCGGCTGCTGGTGCTGCCCTTCGACCGCCGCCTGGCGGAGATGCCGGCCGAGGACTTCGTGCGCCGCGTGCTGGTGGAGGGGCTGGGCGTGCGCCACCTGGTGGTGGGCGACGACTTCCGCTTCGGCAAGGGCCGCAGCGGCGACTTCGCCCTGCTGCGGCGCGCCGGCGCGGCGCACGGCTTCAGCGTGGAGGATACCGAGACGCTGGCCGACGCCGGGGGGCGCATCAGCTCCACGCGGGTGCGGGCGGCCTTGGCGGCGGGCGACTTCGCCGCCGTGCAGGCCATGCTGGGCCGGCCCTACACCATGGGCGGGCACGTCATCCATGGCGACAAGCGCGGCCGGCAGATCGGCTTCCACACCGCCAACATCCGCGTCGGGCGGCGCGTCTCGCCGCTGCGCGGGGTGTACGCGGTGACCGTGGAAGGCGCCGCCGACGCGCCCCTGCCGGGCGTGTGCAACATCGGCCGGCGCCCCACCATCGGCGGCGACAGCTTCCTGCTCGAGGTGCACCTGCTGGACTTCGACGGCGACCTGTACGGCCGCCACCTGGAGGTGCACTTCCGCCACCACCTGCGCG
This sequence comes from Gammaproteobacteria bacterium, assembly GCA_027031685.1. Classification (GTDB taxonomy): domain Bacteria; phylum Pseudomonadota; class Gammaproteobacteria; order UWMA-0217; family UWMA-0217; genus JALVPS01. The sequence goes on from JALVPS010000021.1 coordinate 2,578, forward strand.
GCGAGCGCAAGTTCGAATCGCTGGACGCGCTGGTGGCGCAGATCCACCGCGACGTGGCGGCGGCCCGAGAATTCTTCCGAGGAAACCCCGACCGTGGCTGACTACAAACACACCCTCAACCTGCCCCAGACCGATTTCCCCATGCGCGGCAACCTGGCCAGGCGCGAGCCGGACATGCTGGCCGAGTGGGAGCGGGCGCGGCGCTACGAGGCGCTGCGCCGCCACTGCGCCGGCCGGCCCAAGTTCATCCTCCATGACGGCCCGCCCTACGCCAACGGCGACATCCACATCGGCCACGCCGTGAACAAGATCCTCAAGGACATGATCGTGCGCGCGCGCACCCTGAGCGGCTTCGACGCGCCCTACGTGCCGGGCTGGGACTGCCACGGCCTGCCCATCGAGCTGCGCGTGGAGCAGCAGATCGGCAAGGCCGGCAAGGACGTGGACCCGGCCACCTTCCGTCGCCACTGCCGCCAGTACGCCGCCGAGCAGGTGGACGGCCAGCGGCGCGACTTCCGCCGCCTGGGGGTGCTGGGCGACTGGGAACACCCCTACCTGACCATGGACTTCCGCACCGAGGCGGAGATCATCCGCGCCCTGGGGGTCATCATCGAGCGCGGCCACCTGGTGAAGGGTGAGAAGCCGGTGCACTGGTGCGTGGACTGCGGCTCGGCCCTGGCCGAGGCGGAGGTGGAGTACGAGGACAAGGTGTCCTGGGCCATCGACGTCAAGTTCGAGGTGACCGACCCGGCCGAGCTGGAGGCGCGCTGCCACCGCGTGGCGGACGACCTGGGCACGGGGCCGGTGTCCATCGTCATCTGGACCACCACCCCGTGGACCCTGCCCGCCAACCAGGCCGTGGCCCTGCACCCGGACCTGGAGTACGTGCTGCTGCAGGCCGGCGACGAGCGGCTGCTGGTGGCCAGCGACCTGCGCGAGGCGGCCCTGGCGCGCTGGGACGTGGGCGAGTTCCGCATCGTCGGCACCTGCCGCGGCGCCGAGCTGGAGGGCCTGCAGCTGCACCACCCCTTCTACGAGCGCATCGTGCCGGTCATCCTGGGCGCCCACGTCACCACCGAGGGCGGCACCGGCGCCGTGCACACCGCCCCCGGCCACGGCCAGGAGGACTACCTGGTGGGCCAGCAGTACGGCCTGCCGGTGGACAACCCGGTGGGGCCGGACGGGCGCTTCCTGCCCGACACGCCGCTGTTCGCCGGCGAGTCGGTGCACGAGGCCAACGGCCACGTCCTCGAGGTGCTGCGCGAGCGCGGCGCGCTGCTGGCGGCCGACAAGCTCAAACACAGCTACCCGCATTGCTGGCGGCACAAGACGCCCATCATCTTCCGCGCCACCCCGCAGTGGTTCATCAGCATGGACGCCAGAGACCTGCGCGCCGCCGCCCTGCGCGAGATCGAGCGCGTCGCCTGGCATCCCGACTGGGGCCAGGCGCGCATCCGCGGCATGGTGCAGAACCGTCCCGACTGGTGCATCTCGCGCCAGCGCAACTGGGGCGTGCCCATCCCCCTGTTCGTGCACCGCGAGAGCGGCGCCCTGCACCCGGACACCCCCCGCCTCATCGAGGCCGTGGCCCGGCGCGTGGAGGAGCGCGGCATCGAGGCCTGGTTCGAGCTGGACCCGGCCGAGCTGCTGGGCGCGGAGGCCGCCGACTACGAAAAGACGCGCGACACCCTGGACGTGTGGTTCGACTCCGGCGTCACCCACCACGCCGTGCTGCGCCAGCGCCCCGAGCTGGCCTTCCCGGCCGACCTGTACCTGGAGGGCTCCGACCAGCACCGCGGCTGGTTCCAGTCCTCCCTGCTCACCTCGGTGGCCATGCACGACACCGCCCCCTACCGGGCCGTGCTCACCCACGGCTTCACGGTGGACGCCAAGGGGCAGAAGATGTCCAAGTCGCGCGGCAACGTCATCGCCCCGCAGAAGGTCATCAAGACCCTCGGCGCCGACATCCTGCGCCTGTGGGTGGCCTCCTGCGACACCAGCCGCGAGATGACCGTCTCCGACGAGATCCTGAAGCGCATGGCCGACGCCTACCGGCGCGTCCGCAACACGGCCCGCTTCCTGCTCGCCAACCTCAACGGCTTCGACCCGGCCCGCCGCGCCGTGCCCACCGGCGAGATGGTGGCCCTGGACCGCTGGATCGTCGGCCACGCCCACGCCCTGCAGCAGCGCATCCTGGCGCACTACGACGGCTACCAGTTCCACCACATCCACCACGAGCTGCTCAACTTCTGCACCGTGGAGCTGGGCGCCTTCTACCTGGACGTCATCAAGGACCGCCAGTACACCACCCCGGCCGACAGCCACGCCCGCCGCTCCACGCAGACCGCCATGCACCACGTGCTGGAGGCCCTGGTGCGCTGGCTGGCGCCCATCCTGGCCTTCACCAGCGAGGAGATCTGGCGCCACATGCCCGGCGAGCGCGACGAGTCCGTGCTGTTCGCCCAGTGGTACGAGGGGCTGGCGCCGCTGGCCGCCGACGACCCCTTGGGCGAGGCCTTCTGGCAGCAGATCCTGGCCGTGCGCGAGGCCGTCAACCGCGTGCTGGAGCGGCTGCGCAACGACAAGGTGATCGGCGCCAACCTGGACGCCGAGGTGGACCTGTACGCCGACGGCGACCTGCGCGGACATCTGGCCACCCTGGGCGACGAGCTGCGCTTCGTGCTCATCACCTCCGAGGCGCGCGTGCACCCGCTGGCCGAGGCGCCGGAAGGGGCCGAGCAGGCCACCCTGCCCGACGGCAGCCGCCTGGCCATCGCCGCCCGCGCCAGCGAACACCCCAAGTGCGTGCGCTGCTGGCACCACCGGCCCGACGTCGGCCAGCACCCGGACCACCCCGAGCTGTGCGGCCGCTGCGTGGAGAACATCGAGGGCCAGGGGGAGACGCGCCGCTATGCTTAAGTGGCTGTGGCTGAGCGGCCTGGTCATCGTCCTCGACCAGGCCAGCAAGCTGGCCGCGTTGGCCTGGCTCGCGCCGCACCAGCCCCACCCCGTGCTGCCCGGCCTCAACTTCACCCTCATGTTCAACGAGGGCGCCGCCTTCAGCTTCCTGAGCGGCGCCGGCGGCTGGCAGCGCTGGCTGTTCACCGCCCTGGCGCTGCTGGTGGCCGCCCTCATCATCGGCTGGCTGCGCGACCTCAAGCCGCAGCAGAAGATCAACGCCGCTGCCCTGGCCCTCATCCTGGGCGGCGCCCTGGGCAACGTCATCGACCGCCTGCGCCTGGGCCACGTGGTGGACTTCATCGACGCCTGGTACCCCGCCGGCGGGCGCTGCCTGCCCCTGTTCACCCCCGTGCGCGCCGGCGACCACCTCGGCTGTCACTGGCCCGCCTTCAACCTGGCCGACTCCGCCATCACCCTGGGGGCCGCCCTGCTCATCGGCCACGCGCTGTGGGAGGCCTTCCACACCCGCCCGGGCGACTGCCGATGAGCGACGATCGCATCGACCTCGACAGCACCGTCACCTTCCACTTCACCCTCAGCCTGCCCGACGGCACCCTCGTCGACCGCACCGAGCCCGGCCAGCCCCTCACCGTCACCCTCGGCGACGGCACCCTCATCGAAGGCCTGGAACACGCCCTGCTCGGCCTGCGCCCCGGCGACCGCCAGCGCATCATCATCCCCCCCGAAACCGGCTGGGGCCCGCGCGACCCCGCCCTCGTCCAGTGGCGTCCGCGCCGCGACTTCCCCGCCGACATGGACCTCGCCCCCGGCCTCATCCTCAGCTTCACCGCCCCCGACGGCCAGGAGATCCCCGCCGCCATCCTCGCCGTGGAAGACGACCGCGTGCAGGTGGACTACAACCACCCCCTGGCCGGGCGGGACGTGGTGTTCGAGGTGGAAGTGGTGGCGGTGGAGCCGGGCTGAGAGGCAGGCAACAGAATAGTCTCAGCTTGCGAATATGGTGCTTGACACCATATTCCGGTCAGTCCACCCTCATACACATGAATCGGGCCAAGCGAATCTTCCACGTGAAGCGACGTTTCCGCCGAGGGCTGATCGAGATCATTATCTGGCAGGTGCCCACACCCGTACCCCCTGCGGAACATCCTTACAAATACCGTATGGTGTATATCGTTAACGGAGAACGCGTGGTTGGGTATGACAACGAGCGTGGCAAGGGAGACCATCGGCACCCGCGGGGAAGCGAATTCCCGTACCCCTTTTCCGACCCGCAACAGTTGATCGATGATTTCATGGCCGATGTCGAGGAGGCCGACAGCGATGAGTGAAACCAACGACATCCTGCACATCGACGTGGGCACCGACCTGGGCTCGACCCTGCAACGGGCCCGCGACACCCTGCGCACCCTAGAGCGGGGTGAATCCCCCGCACCCCACTTCGGTATCGGTTTCGAAGACATCGGCCAGATGCTGGCCGTGTTCACGCCGCGCCGCTGGGACCTGCTGGCCCACCTGCGGGCCCATGGCCCCATGACCGTCGCCGAGCTGGCGCGGGCGCTGGGGCGCGACTACAAGAACGTCCACAACGACGTGGAACGTCTCATGGAATGGCTGGTGGTGGAAAAGGACGACCAGGGCCGCATCTACACCCCCTACCGCGAGATCCTGCTGGACGTGCACCTGCCGGAGACGGACGCGGCCTGAGCCCGACTCCGCCGGTCACACCTCCCCATTCACTCCGGGTACAGATCCGGCAAGGTCTCGTCGCGCTTGCCGGTATCTCCCTTGTCGTCCGGCAGCCGGTCCAGCAGTTCGGCCAGGCGGGCGCCGTGCCAGTCGGCGGCGCTACCGCCGAAGACGGCGCGGTCGAGTTGATGCAGGGCCTCGCGCTGGGCGGGGTCGGGCAGGCGCTCGGCCAGTTCCTTGAGGCCGCGTGGCGGGTCGTCGGGCCAGTGGGCGGCGGCCCAGGCGAGCAGGGCCTTGCGGGCGGCCGCCGGGTCGTTGGCGCGGCAGGCGTCGAGGAAGCGACGGCGCACGGGGGCCGGGTCGGTACGCGCGCCGGGCGGCGGACCGGCGGGCGCTGTGGCCCCGCTCCCC
>JALVPS010000022.1 GCA_027031685.1 Gammaproteobacteria bacterium
TCAGGCGCTCCTCGAAGTCGCCGCGGAACTTGGCGCCGGCCAGCAGGGCGGCCATGTCCAGCTCCAGCACGCGCCGGTCCTTCAGGCCCTCGGGCACCTCGCCGTTGACGATGCGCTGCGCCAGGCCTTCGACGATGGCGGTCTTGCCCACGCCGGGCTCACCGATGAGCACCGGGTTGTTCTTGGTGCGCCGCTGCAGGATCTGCACCACGCGGCGGATCTCGTCGTCTCGCCCGATCACCGGGTCCAGCTTGCCCTGCTCGGCCCGCTCGGTGAGATCAATGGTGTATTTTTCCAGCGCCTGGCGCTGTTCCTCGGCATTGGGATCGGTCACGGCCTCACCTCCTCTGATTTCCTCGATGGCCTGTTCAATGGCTGCCTTGCTGGCGCCGGCGTTACGCAGCGCATCCCCCACCGCGCCCCGGTCCTCCAGGGCGGCGAGCAGGAACAGCTCGGTCGAAATGTACGCGTCACCCCGCTCCTGCGCCAGCTTGTCGGTGACATTGAACAGGCGCACCAGATCGTTGGAGATGTGCACCTCACCCGGCGTGCCCTGCACCTGCGGCAGGCGCTCCAGGGCCTGGTTGAGGGCCGCCCGCAGCTGATCCACGTTGACGCCCGCGCGCTGCAGCAGGGCGCGCGCCGTGCCACCCTCCTGGTCGAGCAGCGCCAGCATCAGGTGCACCGGCTCGATCATCTGGTTGTCCCGCCCCACGGCCAGCGACTGGGCCTCCTGCAGGGCGAGTTGAAACTTGCTGGTCAGCTTGTCCATCCGCATTCTGTTGTTACCTCATTTATTGGGGATTGAAAGTCGAATTACCCCCAATATAGGGGTGGAAGTCGCAGTTACAACCGCCCGCCGATCCGCGGCGGTGACGAGGCGCACAACGGCCCTGAAGCGGGCGCACAGCCCGGCCGCCACCGCCCCCGCGCCACGCCACGGGCGTGACCACCGTCCACGCCCGCCGCCGGCGCGCGCCCTACACTGCCGCCCGCCAGTCGACAACAACCACGACAAAGCACCGGCGAGGAGTCCCATGACCCGTCCCCTGCAGCACGAATGCCGCATCGAGTGCCGCTTCGAGGTGCACTTCACCCGCTACGCCTTCTCTCCCGCCAACCCCCTGCTGCACGACCTGCTGCTGGAGCATAGCGAGAACGGGACGCAGGGGGTGGTCATCGTGGACGGCGGGCTGGCCCAGGCCCAGCCCGGGTTGGCCGGCGACATCGAAGCCTATTTCACCAGCGGCGACCTGGCCCGCCATTTCCGGTTGGCCGTCCGCCCGTTGGTCATCAGTGGCGGCGAGGCCTGCAAGAACGACCCCGCCCTGCTGGAACAGCTCTACGCCCAGCTGGCCGAGCGCCACGTGGGCCGCCAGGCCTGGCTCATCGCCGTGGGCGGCGGCGCCCTGCTCGACCTGGCCGGCTACGTGGCCGCCACCACCCACGGTGGCCTGCGCCTGCTGCGCCTGCCCAGCACCGTGCTGGCACAGGGCAGCGCCGGGCTGGAGCTCACCGCCAGCCTCAACTTCCACGGCCGCAAGGACTTCATGCGCTGCTTCGCCCCACCCGGCGCCGTGATCAACGACGAGACCTTCTTGCGCAGCCTGCCCGAGCGCGAGCGGCGCGCCGGTATCGCCGAGGCCCTGCGCGTGGCCCTGGTGGACGAGCCGGACTTCTTCCAGCAGCTCTACGCCCGTCGCCATGCCCTGGCCCGCGGCGACCGCCAGACCATCACCGACATGATCGCCCGCAGCGCCCGCCTGCACCTGCGCCGCATCGGCCTGCCGGCCACCGAGCGCGGCCCCAACCCGCTGGAGCTGGGCCAGTGGGCGGCCCTGTACCTGGAAGAACTCACCAACGGCGCCCTGCACCACGGCGAGGCGGTGGCCCTGGGCATCGCCCTGGACGTGCTCTACTCCCACCAGGCCCTGGGCCTGACCCAGCCGGAGACCACCGCCGTGTTCGAGCTGCTGCTGGCCCTGGGCTTCGAGGTGAACCACAGCGCCCTGGCCGGCCTGGACGTGCCCGCCGCCCTGGCCACCTACCGCGAGCACGGCGGCGGGTGCTACATCCTGCTGCCCGGCCTGGGCGAGCCGCGGGCCGTGACGCGCATCGACCCCAGGCTCATGGCGCGTTGCGTGGATGCCCTGTTGCACATCGACCCGCACGACCTGCCCGCCCTGTGCCGGCTGGAGGCTGCCCTGGGGGAGGCACGCCGGCGGGCCTGAGTGGCCCGCCGGCGATCGGCGGGCGATAATGGCCCATCCCAACCCCATGTCACCGCGCCATGCCCAGCCCGCCAGAACTCACCGCCCGCCAGCGCCAACGCATCGTCCGGCGCACCTACGAGTGCATCGACCTGGCCAACCAGGCCCTGGACCTCCACTTGGCCCATATCCCCGTGCGCTTCGACGTGTACGGCACCGCATGGGGCTACTACCAGCGCCGCGCCGGCCAGTGCGTCATCCGCTACAACCCGTGGCTGTTCGCCCGTCATTTCGAGGCGGGCCTGGCCGACACCGTGCCCCACGAAGTGGCCCATTACGTGGTGGACCACGCCTGGTCGCGGCGCGTCAAGCCCCACGGCCTGGAATGGCAGACGATCATGGCCCTGTTCGGCGTGGCCAACCCGCGCGCCACCCATCGCGACGACCTGAGCGACCTGCCCGTGCGCCGCCAGCGCCGCTTCCGCTACTTCTGCCGCTGCGGCGACGTGCTCCTCAGCGCCACCCGCCACAACCGCCACATGCGGGGCGAAGCCAGTTACCATTGCCGCCGCTGTGGCTGGCCGCTGGTATGGTCCGGAAAAGAGGCCTGACCGCCCGCGCGACTGTCCCCGCGTCACCTCAAGCACCAAGCGGATACCAGACCCGAGAAGCGGCCCGGGGCGGCCACGGATGCCCTGACGGATGAGGCTGGCCACGCCACCACCTCAAGAGGCCGAGCCCACACCGAGGTGGGCGGCATAGCCGCGCGGGCGCAGGGCCACGCGGCAGTGGACGGTGGTGCAGCGCCGCCCGTCGGCCAGGTGGTAGCCGTATTCGAACTCGGGATCGGCGCGGCCGCGCTCGGCCAGCTCGGCGGCGATGCGCTCCTGCTGCTCGGGCGGGAACTCGAAACGCAGCTCCAGATCGGTGGTGCCGGGGCGCCGGAAGTCCAGGCACAGGTGGCGGGTCCACACGTCGTGATCGGGAAAGTGCTTGCTGCAGGCCAAGGCGGCGATGGGGTCGGCCAGGGCCGCCTGATAGCCGCCGAACATGGAGCCGCCCAGGTTGCGCGAGCGCCAGGTGAGCGGCAGGCGCAGGCGGATGCGCCCCCAGTCCGGGCTCAGCTCCAGGGTCTTGACGCCCATCAGCCAGAACGGCGGATACAGCTCCAGGCGGCGCGCGTCGGACAGGAACCACAGGTAGCGGCGCAGGAATCGCAGGGCATTGCCGGGGCGGGACATGCAGGCATTATAGTCCCCGTCGCCCGCCCCCAGCAGGAACGTCATGATCTACAGCATCGGCCACAGCAATCGCAGCACGGCGGAATTCCTGGCCCTGCTGCGCGCCGCCGGGGTGTGCCGCCTGGTGGACATCCGCGCCCGCCCCCACTCGCGGCGCCACCCGCAGTTCCAGCGCCCCGCCCTGCAGGCCGCCCTGGCCGAGGCCGGCATCACCTACCACTGGGCCGGCGCGGCCCTGGGCGGCTTCCGCCCGGCGCCGTCCGACTCGCCCCACCGCGCCCTGCCGCCCGGCCTGCGCGGCTATGCCGGGCACATGAGCAGCCCGGCTTTCCGCGACGCCGTGGCGGCGCTGCTCGGCCGCACGGACGGGCCGCTGGCTCTCATGTGCGCCGAGCGCCTGCCGGAGGACTGCCACCGCCGCCTGCTGTGCGACCACCTGCTGGTGCGGCACGGGGTGACCGTCACCCACCTCATCGGCCCCGACGAGCAACGTCCCCACCGCCTGAGCGCGGAGGTCCGCCCCACACCGGCGGGGCTGGTCTACGACCGCCTGGCCAGCGGCGAGCTGCCCTTCTGAGGGGTGCGCCAGTGACCTCAGGATGTGGGGAGCGCCACCCCACGGTGGCCACGTGACCGTGGCAATGCAGGCGGGTCACCCGTGGCCTGGCCCGCGGGCACGACCGCTGGCGCCGATCATGTCCGGTTCAGCGCAGGGCGGCGGCGATGCGTTCCGCCGCCAGGCGATGCCCGGCGGGGGAATAGTGGCAGTTGTCCCCGTAGTAGCGGCCCCGATCCGGCCCGCGCATGGCGGCGGCCAGGTCCAGGCAGTCGTAGCCCTGGCGCCGGCAGAAGGCCATCACCTCGCCCTCGATCCAGCGGTTGGCCGGGCCGTCCTCGCAGCTGCCAATGAAAGTGATGAGCAGGCGCGCGCCGTGGGCCTGCACCGAGTCGTGCAGGCGGGTGAGCAGGTAGTCACTCAGTACCGCCCGCGCCTCGAGCCGATCGAGATCCAGTTGCCCCAGACGCCCTTCGATACGCCGCCGCGCCCAGTCCAGCAGGCCCAGCAGGCGCGGCCGGCGGTCGTCGCCCAGCAGGCCGCGCGCCGCCGCCTCCGCCAGCGTGGGCACCGGCTGGTTACGCAGGTGGAAGCGCCCGTCACGCGGATCACGCTGAAAGTAGGGCTTGGGCAGGTCGCGCACGGAGAGCGCATTGACGTGAAACTTGTCCACCGCATAACCGAACACTACCGTCCGCGGCCGCAGCGCGGCCCCCTCGCCCTCCCACAGCAGCAGCGACTGGTCCACGCCGTGGGCCGTGACGCCGGCGTTCACCACCGGCCGCCCGGTCAGTTCCGCCAGCCGGCTGGCGAAGGTCTCTCCGTCGTCCACGCCCAGTCCGTAGGTGAAAGAATCGCCCAGGGCGAGAATGGTGTCCCCGCCGGCGCCGGTCGGCGGCATGGTGCGCCGGTAGCCGCGGGCGTCGTGGGCTATCCCGGGGGCACGATAGTCGGGCGTCATGCGCCAACCCAGGCGCGCGTCGTACACGATATCGGCCGGCCCGGGCTGGCCCGCCGCCAGGCGCGTGCGCAGGCGGGCCTGCCAGTAGGCATCGGTCTCCGGATCCAGAAAACGCTCGGCCGGGGTGAACAGGCGCAGGGCCGCCTCGCCGCCGGCCAGCAGCAGGAGCAGCAGGGCAAGCCCAGCGAACAGATGGCGGACAGCGCGGCGTCGGACGGGACGGGCGTGCATGGAGAGCCTCCGGGGCAATGGACGGCCCGGCGATTATAAGACCGGGGCGGCGGCCGCCCTAGCGCGCCATGCCCACGGCGTGACGGCCTTCGCGCCGGGGCGGATGGCCCGCTAGGACCCGCCGCGGCAGCCGGGCTCGAGCCCGTAGTCCAGCCAGTAGCCCAGGCCGGCCAAGCCGCCGAGGGCGAGGGCGTGCCAGAAGCCCTCGTGGTCCATCCCGAGGGCGATGAGCAGGGCGGCCAGCACGGTAAGGAACAGGGCCCAGGTGCGGAAGGGCACGGGATGGTGGCTGAGGCGGCGGGCGCGCTGGCGGCGCTGGCACTCGAAGCCACGTCGGGTGAGCAGGGCCGCCACCGCCAGCAGGACGCCCGTCACGGCCCCCACCAGGGCCGCGCCCGGCTCGCCCTGCAACAGGAGCAGACCGGCGCGCAGCAGCCCCAGCAGGGCGAGACAGGCCAGCAGCACACCCATGAAGTTGGCGGGCCCACGGGTCAGGCAGAAGGCGCGCGGTGTACTCACCACCCGCCCCGCGCGACCAGCTGCACCAGGGCCTGGCAGTGCGTCAGTCCCAGCGACAGGAACAACAGCGCGATGCCGGCGGCGCGGCGCAACAGGTGGCCCGGGCCGGCGGGCGCGGGCGGTGGCGGGCTGGCGGGGCGCATGGCCCGACTATAACCCAGCCGGCGCATCCCCCTCACCCCGGCCCTATTCCCCCGAGGGGGAGCGCGAATCGCTGGCGGAGGCGTTCGGGGGCAAGGACGGGGCGGCCGGGACATCGCCGGCCGAATCGACCCGCCCACCGGCCGTGCGCGGCCTGAAGACCAGCAGCGCCGCCGTGGCGGTCTGTACGGCGTGACGCAGGGCGTTGTCGCGGTGGGGGGTCTGCCGGCCCCAGCTGCCATCCGCCCGTTGGCTCTGTATCAAGTCGTCCAAGGCACGCCGCACGGCCGGCGCCTGCGGATCGCCGCGCAGGATGTGCCAGCTGAGCAGCAACTCGGCCAGCAGGTCGCGATTGCCGCTGGTGCGGGTCAAGGCCAACCCCTCGCGCAGCACGGCCAGCAGGGGCGCCCGGCCGCGGGCCATCCAGGCCGGCGGGGGCAGGCGGCCGAAGTCGGTGAGCACGGCGATCTCGTGCACCAGGGCGTAGTACAGATAGGGATGGCCGCGCAGGGCCGTGGGCAGGACCTGGCCGCCACCGACGTGGGCGATGCGCCAGGCGAAGCTGCCCGGCAGCAGGCGGCGCGGGTCCAGCGGCGGCCTGGCCCCCAGCCGCGCCAGTAGCACGGCCACCGCCAGGCGCACGGTGGGGTTGGCGCGCGGCGCCCGGGCCAGGGCGGTGCGGGCCGCTTCCAGCAGCGCCGTCCGCCGGGGCGGCGGCTGAGCCGCCAGCTCGAGCAGGTGCAGCGCCAGCAAGCGGTGGTAGTGATCCAGCAGGCCGTCGCCCGGCGCCCCGCCCTGCAGCGCCGCCGCCAGCCGCTGCAGGGCACGGCGCCGCGCCGGGGCCGGATCGGGGGCGCCGGGCGGCCACGGCAGGTCGCGGGTGACGAGGTGAAACAGGGCCTCGTCCACCAGGTCGCGAAAGCCGCCGTCCTCCGCGCTGGCCGGATGGGCCTCGATCCAGGCCAGTCCGCGCAGGATGGCCCGGTCCTGCGCCGCCGGCGCGGCGGCCAGAGCCGGGCCGGCGGCCAGCAGCAGCGACAGCAGGCCGGTAATGAGGGAGCGGTACATGGGACTCCGGTCGGATGGACTGGCCACTAGCCTGCCGCGCGCGCCGCCATCACGCAACACGCCGGCCGGAACGCGACGCAGGCGGCGGCGACCCCGGCGGCGACGCGCCATAATGGGGGCTTTCCGTCCCCGGAGGCCCAACCATGCGCCGTCTGCTCGCCCTGCTCCTGCTGCTCGCCGGCAGCGCCCTTGCCGCCCAGCGGCCGGTGCCCGCGCCGCTGGCCCCGTGGGAGGACTGGGTGCGCAGCCCGGAGGCGGCCTGCCCCTGGCGCAGCGGTCCCGACAAGGGCCGGCTGTGCCAGTGGTATGGCACGCTGCACCTGCGGCCCGACGGCGACGGCCTGGCCTTCGATTTCTCCCTCCTGCTGCGCCGCCCCGGCTGGGTGCCCCTGCCCGGCTCGCGCGCCGCCTGGCCCACGGCGGTGCAGGTGGATGGCGAGCCGGCGGCGGTCATCGCCCGCGACGGGCGTCCCTGGCTGTGGCTGGAACAGGCCGGGCCGGCCGCGCGCCGCGTCACCGGCCACTTGCCGGCCGAGGCCCTGCGGCGCGGCCTGGCGGTGCCGGACGGCATGGCCGTCATCGACTACCGGGCGGATGGCCAGCCCCGCCCGCTGTACCGCGACGACCGCGGCCGCTGGCGCCTGCGCCCCCTGCCCGACAG
>JALVPS010000023.1 GCA_027031685.1 Gammaproteobacteria bacterium
CGCCGGCCCAGATGATGCCGCGCCGGGCGTGCACCGGCGAGGACATCTGCTTGAGGCCGACGATGAAGAGGACGGCCGCGACGAAATAGGCGGCCTGCACGATCCAGTTCATTTACTTGCCCCCCTTGTCCTTGCTGGTCTTGAACATCTCCAGCATGCGCTCGGTGACCACATAGCCGCCCACCGCGTTGCCGGCCGCCAGCAGCACGGCCACGAAGCCGATCAGGATCTGCAGCGGCCCCTCGGCCTGGCCCAGGGCGACCATGGCGCCCACCACCACGATGCCGTGCACGAAGTTCGAGCCGGACATGAGGGGGGTGTGGAGAATGACGGGCACCTTGGAGATGACCTCGTAGCCGGTGAACGCCGCCAGCATGAAGATGTACAGCGCGACAAAACCTTCGATCATGATCAGGCTCCTGCTACCGCTTGTTTGACTTGTTCGTTGACGATCTCGCCGTCCCGCGTGAGCAGCGCGCCGGCCACCACCTCGTCGTCCCAGTCCGGCTGCAGCGCACCCTCGGCCAGCATGGGCGAGAGGAAGTTGAACAGGTTCTTGGCGTACATCTCCGAGGCGTGCAGCGGCACCTGGCTGGGCACGTTGAGGGGGGCGTGGATGACGACCCCGTTGTGCTCGCGCGTCTCGCCCGGCACGCTCAGCTCGCAGTTGCCGCCGCCGTCCGCCGCCAGGTCGATGATGACCGCGCCGCGTTTCATGCCCTCCACCGTGCTGGCGGGGATGATCTTGGGCGCCGGGCGGCCCGGCACGGCGGCGGTGGTGATCAGGCAGTCGGCCTTGGCGATGTAGCCGGCCAGCTCCTCCTGCTGCTTGCGCTTCTCCTCGTCGGTCAGCTCGCGGGCGTAGCCGCCCTCCCCCTCGGCGCTGATCTCCAGCTCGATGAACTTGGCGCCCAGCGACTCCACCTGCTCCTTGGTGGCCGAGCGCACGTCGTAGGCCTCGACGATGGCGCCCAGGCGCTTGGCGGTGGCGATGGCCTGCAGCCCGGCCACGCCGGCGCCGATGACCAGCACCCTGGACGGGCGGATGGTGCCGGCCGCGGTGGTCAGCATGGGGAAGAAGCGGATGGACAGGTCGGCGCCCATGATGGCCGCCTTGTAGCCGGCCACCGCCGCCTGGGAAGACAGCACGTCCATGGCCTGGGCGCGCGAGATGCGCGGGATGAGCTCCATGGCGAAACTGGTGATCTTGCGCTCGGCCAGCGCCCGCACCCGCTCGGGATAGCGGTAGGGCGTGAGGGTGCCGATGAGCACCGCGCCCTCGCGCAGGCGACCGATCTCCTCCTCGCTGGGGGCCTGCACGCGCAGCATGACGTCCGCCTGCTCGTACAGCTCCTCGGCCGAGACGAAGGTGGCGTCGCTGAAATCGCTGTCGTCGAAGCCGGCCTCCTCGCCGGCACCCGGTTCCATCCACACTTCCACCCCGAGGCCCGCGAGCTTCTTGGCCACGCTCGGCTCCATGGCCACACGGCGCTCGCCCGGCGCGGATTCTTTGGGCACTGCCACGATCAGAGGCATGTCGTTGTCTCCCACTGCGAAGGTTCAGAGGAACGGGACGGACGCCCGCCGGGCGCCCCGTACAAAAGGCGGCTATATTAGCGGAATACCGACCCCGAATGAACCGAGTTCACACAATGGCCGTGGCCCGGCACCATTGACGGGCGCGCCCGCTCCCGGTGTACAGTTGGGCGCCCGCCGCCACCACGGAACCGCCCCATGCCCCGCTACCTCGGCATTCCCGAATACCGCCACGACCTGCCGCCCAAGACGGGCGTGCTGCTGGTCAACCTGGGCACCCCCGACGAGCCCACGCCCAAGGCCCTGCGCGCCTACCTGCGGGAGTTCCTGTCCGACCCGCGCGTGGTGGAGATGCCGCGTGCCCTGTGGTGGCCGCTGCTGCACGGCGTCATCCTCAACATCCGCCCGCGCCGCAGCGCCCGCGCCTACCGCAAGATCTGGACCGAGGCCGGCTCGCCCCTGCTGGTGCACTCCCGCGAGCAGGCCGAGCGCATCGGCGAGCAGCTGCAGGAACGCTACGGCGATCGGGTGGTGGTGGCGCTGGCCATGCGCTACGGGCAGCCGTCCATCGCCAACGCCCTGCAGGAGCTGCGCGAGGAGGGCATCTGGCGGCTGCTGGTGCTGCCCCTCTACCCGCAGTACTCGGCCACCTCCACCGGCTCGGTGTTCGACGCCGTGAGCCGAGAGCTGCAGCGCTGGCGCTGGGTGCCGGAGCTGCGCACCGTGGCCAGCTACCACGACGACCCCGACTACATCCAGGCGCTGGCCGACCACATCCGCACCTTCTGGCAGCGCGAGGGCGGCCACGGCGTGCGCCTGCTGTTCTCCTACCACGGCATCCCGCGCCGCTGCCTGCTGGCCGGCGATCCCTACCACTGCCAGTGCCACAAGACCTCGCGCCTGCTGGCCGAGGCCCTGGATCTGGAAGAGGGGAGCTGGCAGACCACCTTCCAGTCGCGCTTCGGACGCGAGCGCTGGCTGGAGCCCTACACCGACAAGACCCTGCGCCAACTGGCCAGGGAGGGAGTCAAACATGTGGACGTGGTGTGCCCCGGCTTCGCCGCCGACTGCCTGGAGACGCTGGAGGAGATCGCCATGCAGAACCGCAAGGTGTTCCTCAAGGCGGGCGGCGAGCAGTTCCGCTACATCCCGGCCCTCAACGCCAGCGACGCGCACATCGACACCCTGGTAGGGCTCATCGAGTGGCACGCCCAGGGCTGGCCGGAGTTCGCCGAGGACGAGGACCCGGCCCAGGCCAAGGCGGAGGCCCGCGAGCGGCAGGCGCGGGCCCAGGCCATGGGTGCCGAGTGGTGACACCGCGCGAATTCGGCGCCGTCATCATCGGCGACGAGCTGCTGTCCGGCCGGCGCCGCGACACCCACATGCCCTTCCTCATCGACACCCTGGGGGCGCGCGGCCTGGCCCTGGCCTGGGTGCGCTTCGTGGGCGACGAGGCGGACCTGCTCACCGGGACCCTGCGCCAGACACGGGCGCGCCCGGCGGTGGTGTTCTGCTTCGGCGGCATCGGCGCCACGCCGGACGATCTCACCCGCCCCTGCGCCGCGACCGCCTTCGAGCGTCCCCTGACCCGCCACCCGGAGTTCGTGGCCATCCTGGAGTGCAAGTTCGGCGACGCGGCCTACCCGTACCGCGTGCGCATGGCCGAGCTGCCCGCCGGCGCCACGCTCATCCCCAACCCGGTCAACGGCATCCCCGGCTTCAGCGTCGGGCACCACCACTTCCTGCCCGGCTTCCCGGACATGGCCCACCCCATGGTGGAGTGGGTGCTGGACACCCGCTACGCCGACCTGCGCCCCGCCGAACCGCCGGTCACCATCCGTCTGCAGGTGCGGGACTGCGCCGAGAGCCGGCTGGTGCCCATCCTGGAGACGGTGCAGCGCGCCCACCCCGCCGTCAAGCTGGCCAGCCTGCCGGCCACCGGCGAGCGCACACGCGTCGAGCTGGGGCTGACCGGCCCGGCGGCGGCGGTCACCGCCGCCCGCCGCGCGCTGGAGGGCGCCCTGCAGGCCGAGGGCATCGCCTTCCAGCCACTCTGAGTTTCATCGACCCTAAACAAAACGGGCGCCACCAGGGCGCCCGCCGTTTCGCTCATTGCTCGGCGCTCAGCCGGGGGCCTTCAGGAACAGCACCGTGAACAGCCCCAGGTCGTCCAGGTCCACGTCGCCGTCCACGTCCAGGTCGAAGGGATCCTGCGCCTGCACCAGGCTCGGGTCGCGCAGCTTGCGGGCCAGCAGGCCCAGGTCGTGGAAGTCCACCCGCCGGTCGTTGTCGAAGTCGGCGTCGCACTGGTTGCCGAAGCCGTCGCCGTCGTAGTCCTGCTGGCCGGGGTTGGTGGCGTTGCGGCAGTTGTCGCTGATGTCCGGCACACCGTCGCCGTCCTGGTCGTTGACGACCACGGTGATGGTGCGGGTGGCGGTAGCGGACTTGCCGAGCGGGTCGGTCACGGTGAGCACCACGTCGTAGCTGCCCACGGCGGTGAACTCGTGGCTCACGCTCACGCCACTGGCGGCGGCGCTGCCGTCAGCGAAGTTCCAGCTGTAGCTCAGGGCGCCGCCCTCCGGATCGCTGGAGCCGCTGGCGTTGAACTGCACCGTGAGCGGCATGAAGCCGGTGGTGGGGTTGGCGGTGAAGGCCGCGCTGGGCGGCTGGTTGGGGGCCTGCTGCAGGGTCACGCTGATGGTCTTGCTGGCCGTGGCGCCGCCATCGTCGGTCACTTGCAGGGTCACCTGATAGGTGCCGGCGGTACTGAAGTTGAAGGCCGCCGTGCTGCCGGTGGCGGTGCGCCCGTCCGAGACCTGCCAGGCATAGGCGGTGATGCTGCCGTCGGGGTCGCTGGAGCCGGTGCCGTCGAAGGTGAGGGTGACCGGCACGCTGGCGTTGACGGGGCTGTAGCTGATCTGGGCCACCGGCGGCCGGTTGAGGGGCTCCAGGTGGGCCGGGAAGGTGAGGGTGACGTCGATGTATTCCTGCAGCCGGCCCTGCTGCTGGAAGTAGGGGCTGTCGGTCAGGTCGTTGTGGTCCACCGACAGGTGGAAGACCATGGGGATCTGACCGTCGGCCACCATGTCTTCCAGCTTGGCCCGGGGCACGGTGGCCGAGCCGTGCACCTCTCCAATGCGCGAGCCGGGAGGCTTCGCGACGCCCCACAGGGTGCCCCGGTCATAGTCGGGCGGCCACCAGCCGTCCGGCACGCCCATGTTGAAGCGGTCGTTGAGCAGGTTGCCGTCGAAGATGCGACCCATCTCGAAGCCGTCCAGCACCACGTCCATCCACTCCACGTCGTAGTGCTCGTTGGGGTCGATATCCGCGGGATTGGTCGGCGCGATGGGTGAACTGTCCAGGTCACCGAAGATCTCCAGCGACACCACGCCGTCGCCGTCGGGCACCCAGCGATAGCCGGCCGGCGCGGTCAGGGTCATGGGCACGGTAACGCTGGCAAAGGACTCATAGATGTCCAGGATGCCGTTGTTGTTGGAGTCCACACCGCCGTTGTGATAAGGCAGGCTCGGGCCGCCGCAGTGGTAGTCGTCGTTACAGAAGTTGTCGATGCGTCCGTGAATCGTGATCTGCCCGGCGTGCAATGCCGGGACGGCCAGCCCGGCGACCAGCAACAACCGCCGCAGCCCATTCTTGTTGTTCATTAGCGGGATCTCCTTAGTTGTGCGTTCGATGCGCATATGCATACACTCTGGCGACATTTCCGCCAGTCCAGTCAAATGATTCTCCTCCAATGCGGCTCCGGGGAGAAGGGCGGTTCTGTGATGAAACGCACTCTTTGCGCATCCCAGGCCCCAGGAAGCCGGACACGGGCGATATTTGAGCGACCCGCCATTGCCTGTCAGAATTGGCGGCCCGCGGACAGGAAGCCCATGCCCATCAGCGCATCATCAAGGAAAACATGCCTGCTCGCCGCCCTGTCGGCGGCGGCGTTTAGCGCCAGCCTGACGGCGGCCATCGCCTGCGACCGCCGCATCCCCCTGGCCCAGACCGCCCTCACCAGCGCCGCGCCCGGCGAAACGCTGTGCCTGCAGGGCGGCCTGCGCAGCGCGCCACTACGCATCGAGGGCCTGCACGGCACGGCCACCGCCCCCATCCGCATCGTCAATGCGCCAGGCGAGCGGGTCGTCTTCGACACGCCCGCCACGGAGGCCATCCGCATCCGCGACAGCAGCCATCTGCAGCTCACCGGCAGCCATCAGAACGGACGCCCCGGCGACCCCTACGGCATCGCCGTCCAGCGCGCGCGCAACAAGGGCATCCGCATCGACGGCGCCAGCCACGACCTGGAGCTGGACTATCTGGAAGTGAGCGGCGTGACCTTTCTCAACCGCAGCGCCGCCGGCATCTGGTTCAACGGCACGGGCAGCGGCGCGCCGGCGCTGGGCCTAGACCTGCACCACTGCTACGTGCACGACGTGGGCAGTGAAGGTATCTACATCGGCCCCGCCGACTACTACGCGGGTGGCCCGGCAGGGCGCGCCATCCACGTGCACCACAACCGCGTGGAGGACACCGGCTGGGACGGCATCCAGGTGGGCGCTGTGCGGCAGGACTGCGCCATCCACCACAACACGGTGCGGCGCGACAGCCGAGCGGGCGAGCCGGGCCAGCGGGCGGGCATCAACGCCAACGACGGCTCGCGCTGCGCCATCTACGCCAACAGCATCCTCGACGGGGGCGGCACCGGCCTCCTGCTCAACCAGCCGGCCGGCGGCGAGGTGTACGACAATCTGGTGGTGCGCGCCGCGCTGGAGGGCATCAAGGTCAACCGCAACGACCACGAGGCGCCCGGGGCCATCGCCATCCAGCACAACACCGTAATCGCCGCCGCCAGCCACGGCATCGCCTACTACGACAACCACGGCGCGCCCTACACCGTGCGCAACAACCTGCTGGCCGACCTCGGCGGCACGCCGCTGGCCGGCACCTGGCGCTCCAACGGGCAGGTGGACCACAACACCGTCGGCGATCTCGCGGGCCTGGCCTTCCGCGACCCGGCCCGGGACGACTACCGCCCGGCGGCCGGCTCGCCGGCCATCGACGCCGGCGCGGTCACCGCCATCGCCACCGACCTGGACGGCGTGCCGCGCCAGGGCGCCCCCGACACCGGCGCCTACGAATACCTCCCCGCCCCCGCCGACCGGGACGGCGACGGCATCGACGACGCCCACGACAACTGCCCCGCCCAGGCCAACCCGGCCCAGCGCGACACCGACGGCGACCGCCACGGCAACCGCTGCGACCCCGACTTCGACAACGACGGCCGCGTCAACTTCCGCGACCTGGCCCGTTTCGTCAGCCGCCCCGCCGAGATCCACGTGGACCTCGACGGCGACGGCCAGCGCGACGGGCGCGACCTGGACATCCTGCGCGGCTTCTTCCTGCGCGGGCCGGGCTGAGGGCGCTCAGGTCGCTGCCGCCCGGCACCCAACGCCTCGCACGCGCCCCGTGACGAAACCGATCCCCAGCGCGCTCAGCGCGATGCCCCAGACGATGGCCGGGCCGGAGGGCAGGTCGGCCACGGCGGAGGCCAGCAGTCCCAGGGCGTAGCCGACGGCGCCGATGAGCCAGGCGAGGCCGAGTCCGGTCCACGGCCCGCGCCCGGCGGCGGCGAGGGTGGGGACGATGAGGCTGGTGAACACCAGGTAGACGCCCACCAGTTGCACCGAGGCGGTGATGGCCAGGGCGAAGACGAGGTAGAAGCCGAGCCCGCGACGCAGGGCGGGCAGGGCGAACCACAGCGCCAGCAGCGCGGCGTAGAGCAGCGCCACGGGGCCGAGCTGGCCCCAGCTTACCCAGAGGATCTGGCCCGATAGCAGCTCCTTGATGTGTTCGCCGCCGTGCGGGTTGTGGGCGATGAGCAGCAGGCTGGCGGTGGCGGCCAGCACGAAGACGATGCCGATCAGCGCCTCCTGCACGCGCGGCCAGTGGTTGTCCAGCCAGCCGAGCAGCAGGGCCCCGAGCAGGGCGCCGCCGGCGGCGCCCTGCTCGGGGCCCTGC
>JALVPS010000024.1 GCA_027031685.1 Gammaproteobacteria bacterium
CGCCGAGGAGGCGTTGGCGGTGGTCACCGAGGCCAATGAGCCCCCGCGTCTCCTTAACCCGCAGGAAACCCTCAGGCTCATGCAGGCCGAGGTGAGCCGCAACATGCCCCCCGAGCGGCGTAGCCGGGAGATCGAAACCGCCTTGAGCGCGCTCGCCGACCTGGGCAGCCAATTCGACGCCCTGGCCCGGCAACGCGCCGAGCAGGTGCTGGCCGACCACCGCCGTGTGCGCGAGGCGGCCCAGGCCCGCGGCGAATACCGCGTGCAGCCGCAGTTGCCTGCCGATGTCATGGGCGTCTATGTGCTGGTGCCCGACCGGGAGCTGTTCTGATGAAGCGTGCGCCCGGCCTCGATTACGAAAGCCTGCGCCTGGAGGGTGGGTTGCTTTCGCCGACCCTGCTGGACAAGGTGCGGCACATGACCCTGCCTCACCAGCAGCCGGGTGACTACGGGATCGAGAAGGGACTCACCATCAGGGACGAGTTGGCGCGCTACTGGCGCATCGCCCGCGCCCGCTGGGAGGCCTTCGAGCAGGGCCGCCACCGCCAGGACATCGACCTGCGCCGCTTCACCCTGGACGAATGGCTGCTGCCCCTGCTGGAAACGGTGCTCGGCTACCAGGTACAGGCCAATACCCAGCCGCTGGTCAAGGGCGAGCGGCGCTTTCCCATCACCCATCGGGCCTGCAATGGCGCGGTGCCACTGGTGCTCACCGCGCCGGACCAGGAGCTGGACAAGGGAGATGTCCGCTTCGGCGAGGAGGGCCGCCGGCGCTCGCCCCAGGGGCTGGCCCAGGAATATCTCAACGCCGAACAGGACGCCCTCTGGGCGCTGGTGAGCAACGGCCGGGTGCTGCGCCTGCTGCGAGACAACCCGGCCATGACCCGCCCGGCCTACCTGGAGATCGATTTCCAGCGTCTGTTCGACAAGGACAACTTCGTCGATTTCAGCCTGGTCTGGCTGCTGTTGCACCACAGTCGCCTGATGCCACGGGATGGCCGTCCCGAAAGCGCCATCCTGGAACAGTGGCGCGAGCAGGGGCAACAGGAGGGCGAACGCGCCCTGGGCGAGCTGCGGGTCGGCGTCACCCAGGCCCTGCGCGAGCTGGGCAGCGGCTTTCTCGCTCACCCGGACAATGCCGAGCTGCGTCAGGCGCTGGAGCAGGGGGCACTCAGTCCCGAGGGCTATTTCCAGGAACTGCTGCGCCTGGTCTATCGCTTCCTGTTCCTGCTCACCGCCGAGGACCGCGACCTGGTGCTCTCGCCCGAGGCCGACGCGGACACCCGCGAACTCTACCGCCAAGGCTACAGCCTGGGCCATCTGCGCGAGCGGGCCCGCTATCGCCGCTACCACGACCGCCACGACGACGCCTGGGAACAGCTCCGCATCACCTTCGCGGGCTTCCGCACCGGCCAGCCGCTGTTGGGCCAGCCGGCCCTCGGCGGGCTGTTCGCCGCCGACCAGTGTCCGCACCTGGACGCCGCCCGCCTGGGCAACCGGTTCCTTTACAAGGCGCTGTTCCACCTGGGCTGGTTTCCCTCCGGCCACGGCCTGGTGCGCATCAACTACCGCGACATGGACACCGAGGAGCTGGGCAGCGTTTATGAGAGCCTGCTGGAGCTGGTGCCCGTGGTGCAGGTGGAGCACCGTCCCTGGCGCTTCGCCTTTCTGGGCGACCCGGAACCGGGCAGCGAACCGGCCCAGGAAAAACAGCGCGGCAGCGCCCGCAAGACCACCGGCAGCTACTACACCCCCGACAGCCTGGTGCAGGAGCTGATCCATTCGGCCTTGGAACCGGTGATCGAGCGCACTCTGGAAGCGCACCGCGAGCAGCCGGTCGAGGCCCTGCTGGCGCTCAAGATCGTCGATCCGGCGGCCGGTTCCGGCCACTTCCTGCTCGCCGCCGCCCGCCGTCTGGCCGCCGAGGTGGCGCGGCTGCGCGCCGGTGCCGACCAGCCCACGGAAAGCGACTATCGTCACGCTCTACGCGAGGTGGTGGCCCACTGCATCTATGGCGTGGACCTCAACCCCCTGGCCGTGGAGCTGTGCAAGACCGCCCTCTGGCTGGAGACGGTGGAGCCGGGCAAGCCCCTGGGCTTTCTCGATGCCCACATCCGCTGCGGCAACGCCCTGGTGGGGGTGTTGGACCCGAAGATCCTCACCCAAGGCATTCCCGACGACGCCTACAAGCCCCTCACCGGCGACGACAAAAAGGCCGCCACCCAACTGAAGAAGGCCAACAAGGCCGCCCGCGAGGGTGGGGTGATGGCCCTGGACTTCGGCCAGGCCGTGGCCGAGCCTGGCCTCTGCGGCGTCGATCTGGACCGGATGCCCGAGGATACCCCGGAACAGGTGGAAGCCAAGCGCCGGGCCTGGGAGATGGCGCGCGAGAGCTACGCCTGCCGCCACCAGCGCGAGGCGGCCGATCTGTTCGTGGCCGCCTTCTTCGCCCCCA
>JALVPS010000025.1 GCA_027031685.1 Gammaproteobacteria bacterium
CCCATGGACAGCGCCTCCCGCCAGCCCCGGTTCACCCTCGACATCGACGGCAGCCGCGTGACCGTGCTGGGCACGGCCCACGTGTCGCGCCGCAGCGCCGAGGCAGTGGCCGAGCTGATCGACTCGGGCGACTACGACGCAGTGGCCATCGAGCTGTGCGACAGCCGCTTCGCCAACCTGCAGGACCCGGACCGGCTGGCACGCACCGACCTGTTCCAGGTGATCCGCCAGGGCAAGGCGCCCATGGTCATGGCCAGCCTGGCGCTGGGCGCCTTCCAGCAACGACTGGCCGAGCAGTTCGGCATCGAGCCGGGGGCGGAGATGCGCATGGCCATGGACAAGGCGGCCGCGGCCGGCCTGCCCCTGCACCTCATCGATCGCGACATCGGCGTCACCCTCAAGCGGGTGTACCGCTCGGTGTCCTGGTGGCAGCGGCTCAACCTGTTCGCCGGCCTG
This sequence comes from Gammaproteobacteria bacterium, assembly GCA_027031685.1. Classification (GTDB taxonomy): domain Bacteria; phylum Pseudomonadota; class Gammaproteobacteria; order UWMA-0217; family UWMA-0217; genus JALVPS01. The sequence goes on from JALVPS010000025.1 coordinate 457, forward strand.
CTGGCCAGCGCCCTGACGCGGGAGAAGGTGGAGGAGGCGGACATCGAGCGGCTCAAGGAGGGCGACATGCTGGACGCCGCCTTCAGCGAGTTCGCCCAGCGCTCGGAGCAGCTGTACCGGCCGCTCATCGAGGAGCGCGACCGCTACATGGCCCTGAAGATCTACCAGGCCGTGCAGCGCGAGCGGCCCCGCCACCTGCTGGCCGTGGTGGGCGCCGGGCACTTGAAGGGCATCGAGCAGCACCTGCGCGCGCTGGCGGCGGAGCGGCCCGACGCGGCCACCGTGGCCGCCCGCCTGGCCGAGCTGGAGGCCCTGCCGCCGCGGGTGAACCTGTGGCGCTGGCTGCCGTGGCTGATCGTGGCGGTGATCCTGGCCGGCTTCGCCATCGGCTTTGCGCGCAGCCCGGCCCTGGGCTGGGCACTGGTGGCGGACTGGGTGATCATCAACGGCGGCCTGGCGGCGCTGGGGGCGGCCATCGCCGGCGGCCACCCCCTGACGGTGATCGGCGCCTTCCTGGCCGCGCCGCTCACCTCCCTCAACCCCACCATCGGCGCGGGCATGGTGACGGCGCTCATCGAGGTGCTGCTGCGCAAGCCCACGGTGGCCGACTTCTCCTCCCTGCGCCACGACCTGACGCACTGGAAGGGCTGGTGGCGCAACCACGTCTCGCGCGTGCTGCTGGTGTTCTTCTTCAGCACCTTGGGCTCGGCCATCGGCACCTATGTGGCGGGCTTCCGCATCTTCGATCGCCTGACCGGCTGAGCCATGCCCCTGCGGCTGCGCCACCGGCCCCGCGACTGGCTGCTGCTGTTCGCCCTGGTGGCCATGTGGGGCAGCGCCTTCCTGTTCAACCGCATCGCCCTGGCGCGCTTCACCCCCCTCGGCCTGGTCACCCTACGCCTGCTGGTGGGGGCGGCGGTGCTGGCCGTGGCCACCAGCCTCAGTCGGCCCGGCTGGCGCGGCCTGCGCCGCGCGCTGTGGCCCTGGTTCCTGGCCATGGCCCTGGTCGGCAACGCCCTGCCCTTCTGGCTCATCGCCTGGGGGCAGGAGACCATCGACTCCGGCCTGGCCGGCATCCTCATGGCGGTCAACCCGCTGGCCACCCTGCTGCTGGCGCACTTCCTCATCCCCGGCGAGACGCTCACCACGCGCCGCCTGGCCGGCTTCGCCCTGGGCTTCGTGGGCATCGTGGTACTGATGGGGCCGGCCCTGCTACTGGACCGGCCGGAGACGCGCGGTGTGCTGCTGGCGGAGCTGGCCGTGCTGGGCGGCGCGCTGTGCTACTCGGCGGGCAGCATCATCGCCCGCCTGCGTCCGGAGAGCGACGACCTGCTCACCTCCACCATGGTGCTGATCCTGGCCAGCGGCCTCATGCTGCCCCTGGATCTGGCCAGCCCCGCGCCGTGGCCGGCGGCGCCGGGCTGGCCGGCCCTGCTGGCGGCGGGCTTTCTGGGGGTGATCGCCACCGGGCTGGCCACGGTGGTGTACTTCCGCCTGCTGCGCTCGGCCGGACCCAGCTTCCTGTCGCAGATCAACTACCTGATTCCGGTGTGGGCGCTGGCCCTGGGGGCGGTGGTGCTGGACGAGCCGGTCACGTCGCGCACGCTGCTGGCGCTGGGGCTGATCCTGGGCGGCATCGCCCTGGCCCAGGTGCGCTGGACCAGCAGCCCGGAGGCGGTGAGCGACGAGCGGTGATCAATCCACGTGGTAGTGGATGAGATCCACGCCGTCCTCGATGTACTCGCCAGGGCTGATGACGCCGCTGCCTCGCAGGCGGTGGACGCCGTTGTGGATGTGCAGCTCGGGGCCACCGTCGGGACGCACGAAGGTGCCATTGTTGCTGTGGTCGTGCAGCAGGAATTCGCCTTCGTGCAGCACGATGCTGGCGTGATCGCGCGAGGCGAAGCGGGAGCGCACCAGGATGTCGGAGGGAAACTTGCGACCGATGCGGCACACGCTGCGCCGCGTGTCCAGCACCAGCTCCTCGCCGGCATAGCGCAGGCGCAGGCAGCGCGTGCGACGCGCCGCGCGCTGGAAGTCCAGCACCTCGGCCCGGGCGGGCGGCGGGTCGATCTCCTGCAGTGTCTCGGCGCGCGTCAAACGCTGCTGGAAACGGCCCGCCTCGCGCTCACCGGGACGGTCGCACAACAGGCGGTTGGGACGACGCAGGATGAACAGGCCCAGCTGGCGTAGCAGCTCGTGATCGAACTCGTCGGCGCCAAACTCATAGCGGGTCACGCCCAGACGATCGAAGTTGACCAGCAACAGATCCACCCGCTCGGGATCGCGGGCGCAAGCTTCGAACTCCAGCTCCACCGGCACCTCGCCGGCCACCTCGAACAGCACGCGCGGGGTATCCGAATTGAGACCCGCCACCCGTGATCCGAGGATGCGCAGGCCGTCCTCCGTCAGGCCGCGAAGGAAATCGCGGTTGCCGCGTGGACAGGGCACCTGGAATTGCTGCGGCTCGGCGCGACGCAGCACCATCTGCAGGCGCACGCGGCGGCACCCTCCCCCCCAGCCGCGGCTGAGCCGGTAGTCGGCCTGCGCCAGGTCACGCAAGGTGCCGTGGCCACGGAGGGGCATGTCGACGCGCACCGGGCGCGGCGTCTCCGCCAGCCGCCGGCACAGGTGCTGCAGGTAGGCATAGATGCGCGCCAGCGCCACGCTCGCCGGCGCCACCCGGCGCTCCGACTTCCGCCGCGACCCGGCATCGGCCGGCCGGGCCCGCTCTCCTTCGTCGGTGCTCCCCATGTCGGTTGTCCTCCCCTCTGGACGAAAGTGTCTTCCCTTGGCCCAGCGCACCGCCGAACCGATAAAACGACGGCGAACGGCGACCCGCCTTACGTCACCGTGACCGCATCGCCCTCGCCGCCCAGGTCACGCAGGGTGAGCCCCGCCACGGCCTCATCGCGGGCCGTCTCCAGGCGGCGCAGTACGACCGCCACGGCATCTCCCCCCTCCACGCCCTCCACTGCCAACGGCCCCTCCAGCACGGCCACCACCTCGCGCAATGGCACCTGCTCGGGAGCGCGCGCCGGCAACAGGCGGGGGTTTTCCGCGCCATCGCCGGCCAGGATGCCGGCCGTCTCCAAGCGCGCCAGCACCGCCTCCAGCCACGGCTCCGGCTGCCCCACCGCCCGCGCCAGCTGGCGCAGGGTGAGCGGCGCCTGCCCGGCGCAGAAGCGCCGCACGATGTGCCGCAGCAAGCGCAGCCCCACCACCAGCTGGCGCGCCCCCGCCGCCTCGGCCCAACCGGGCCACATGGCCTCCGGATACTGCAGATAATAGGCCAGCCGCGCGCCCAGTAGAAAGGACAACCATGACAGATAGAGCCAGATCATGAACAGGAGGATAGTGGCAAAGGCCGAATAGATGGCCGTGTAGCGAGTGGAGTTGACCACGAACAGGGCAAACAGCAGACCGATGATCTTCCACAACAGACCGGCGAACACCCCGCCCGCCAGGGCACTCCACCAGCGTACCCGCACGCTGGGCAGGAACCAGTACAGAAAGCCCAAGGTCAACATGAGCACCGCCGTGGGCATCCACCGCTGCACCGCGTGCAGCAGCGCCCCCAGCAGCGGGTACTGGGCCAGGCGATGGGCCAGCGAAGACTCCATGGCCCCGGAGACGATGCCAAACAGGGCAAACAGCAGGAGCGGGCCAATGAGCAACATGGCCAGGTAGTCGGTGAAACGCTGGGCGAAACTGCGCCGACCGCGGTTGTCCCAGGCGAAATCGATGGCCCGCACCACCTTCTGCATCAGCGACACCACGGTGTACAGCAGCACTACCAGCCCCAGCGCGCCCAGCACGCCCACCTTCATGTTACTGACGAAGGCCAGGATCTGCTGTGTGATCTGTGTCGCCTTGTCGCCCAGCGGTGCCAGGACGTTGAGCAGCAGCGGCTCGAGCTGGTTGTGCACGCCGAAGCCCTTGAGCACCGAGAAGCTCAGGGCCAGCAGCGGCACCAGAGACAACAGGGTGGTGTACACCAGGCTCATGGCGTGCAGGTTGAGTCCGCCGCGCGCCAGGTCGCGCAGCAGCGCGCTGGCCAGCCGGCCCGCCCATAGCAGCAGCCGGCGCCCGGGACCAAGCGCGTCGGGACGACCCTTCCACAGGGCAGTATGCATTTTTGTGACAGAGATCATCGTTTTTCCTGTAGCAAAAACCCCACAACTTGCGAAATGTCAAACTTTTAAACGCTTGTTTGTCTGATAATGACAACAAGCTAATATGCTGATGGGATCGTCATAGGGAAGTGACACGTGTCGAGAGACACCCATCGCGGCACACGGAGGTGGCGCCCCCGTCCCGCCCTGGCGGGCGGGGGCAGGCGGGGCGGGACCAGGGAAGCCCCTCGCGCCGTCTTCTCTATTCAAAACAGATGGATGGGTATCAAGATGATGATGAACGATTCAAGAGAGTGTGTGGTCACGGACAAGCTGTTCGTATCGCTGTACGGCATCGCCATCGTGGGGCTGGTCGTCGCGGTGGTCGCGGACCTGCTCAACAAGGGCGTCAGCGGCGGCGTCGTGTCGCTCATGCTGGTGTTCGGCCTGCTGGGCAGCCTGGTCATGTTCAAGGGCATCTCCCTGCTGCGCTGTCCGTCCAGGGTACTGGTCGGGGGCATCTTGTTCATCGCCCTGTCGGTATACCTGGACACGCAGATCTTCTGACCGGAGTGACCGGCCCCAACTGCAACACACCCTGAACCCGGCGGCGGGCACGGAGGCCCATGCCGCTTGGCCGGTACCCCCGGCCCCCCCCGCAGGGATGCCCCGTTTCCTTTCACCGCCGGGCGTCGGGCGCGATCACGATCGGCCCGTCCGGATGGTCCAGATGGACGGCCTTCACCGTCAGCCCCTGCAGCGCGATCTGTCCCTGATGGCGCTGCCCCCCGTCACTGGTGAACTCGAAAGTATAGACGCGCTGCAGGTGCATGCGCCCGTCCCTGCCGCGCCCCAGGCCGATGCGGCTGATGGCCACCGTGTCGTCCAGGAACTGCACCCGCACCGAGCGGCAGGCCTCGGCGGCGATGGCCAGGGCCAGCTCGCGGGCGCGCAGGTTGTTGCTCCACGCCCAGGCGGCCAGGGCCACCAGCACGGTGAGGACGAAGGCGTTCACGCCTCCTCCGCGGCGGGGTCGCCCCAGCCGCCGCCCCCCGGCGTGGCCACCGTGACGCGGTCGCCGGCGCGCAGGGCCAGGCGCGTCTTGGCCGGCACCTCGCGGTCGTTGTGGTGATTGAGTCCGGGCGCGCCCGGCGCGCCGCCCCGCAGTCCCCACGGCGCGCGCCGGCGCCGCTCGGTGAGGAAGGTGAGGGTGGCCGGCGCCAGGAACTCGTACTCACGCACCAGGCCGTCGCCGCCGGGGTGGCGCCCGGCGCCGCCCGAGCCGTGTCGCAGGGCGTAGCGCAGCACGCGCACCGGGTAGCGCAACTCCAGCACCTCCACCGGCGTATTGCGCGTGTTGGTCATGTGCGACTGCACGGCCGACAGGCCGGGGTGGTGCGGGCCGCCGCCCATGCCGCCGCCCAGGGTCTCGTAGTAGCCCCAGGCGCCCTCGCCGTCCTGGCCGAAGGCGATGTTGTTCATGGTGCCCTGGCTGGCGGCGGGGATGCGCTCCGGCAGGGCCCGCGCCAGCGCACCCAGCACCACGTCCACCACCCGCGAGGAGGTCTCCACGTTGCCCGCCGCCACCGCCGCCGGCGGCGCGGCGTTGAGCAGCGAGCCGGCCGGCGCCACCAGTCGCACGGTGCGGAAGGTGCCAGCACAGGCCGGCGTGTGGGGCGGCATGAGACAGCGGAACACGTACCACACCCCGGCCGCCGTCACCGACAGCGGGCAGTTGATGTTGCCGGCCGTCTGGGCGTGCGTGCCGGTGAAGTCCACCACCGCCTCGGCCTGCCCGGTGACGGTGACGGCCACGCGCACGGGCAGGTCCGTGCCGCCCTGGCCGTCGTCCTCCATGACGTCCTCGAAGCGGTAGGTGCCGGGCGGGATGTCGGCCAGTGCGGCGCGCGCCAGCCGCTCGGCGTAGTCGTTGAGCGCCACCAGCGCCGCCGCGTAGGCGTCCACGCCCATGCGCCCGACCAAGGCCAGCAGGCGCTCGCCGCCGCGCCGGTTGGCGGCCAGCTGGGCCTGCAGGTCGCCGCGCACGTCGGTGGGGTTGCGGGTGGCCTCGACGATGGCCGCCAGGCGCGCCTCGTCCAGCGCGCCGGCACTGGCGATGCGCTGCGGCGGGATGAGCACCCCTTCCTCGGCCAGGCTGGTGGACAGGGGCATGGAGCCGGGCGCGCTGGCGCCGATGTCGGCGTAGTGGGCGCGGTTGGCCACAAAGCCCACCAGCGTCCCGCCGTGGAACACCGGCATGACCAGGGTCACGTCCGGCAGGTGGGTGCCGCCCATGAAGGGGTCGTTGAGGATGACCTGGTCGCCCGGCCGCCAGTCGAAGCGGCGCACGATGTCCTGCATGGCGTAGGCCATGCTGCCCAGGTGCACCGGGATGTGGGCGGCCTGGGCGGCCAGCTCGCCGGCCACGTCGAATACGGCGCAGGAGTAGTCCAGCCGGTCGCGGATGTTGGGCGAGAAGGCGGCGCGCCGCAGCTGGGCGCCCATCTCGTCGCACACCGCCTCGATGCGGCGCGCGAAGAGGCTGAGCTCGATGGCCTGACTGGCGTCCATGGGCGCCGATGATACCCCGAGGGATCCGCAGGCGCATGGCGCTTTCGGCGCCGGGCCACGCTCTGCTAGAATCCGCCGGCTCTCCGCCCCTCGGGCGGAGGGCACACGCCTTTCCTGGTCGCGGGAAAGGGCCCCCTTCCGCGAGGAAGGTTTTTTCATTTCGGAGACAGCCATGAGCAAAGTGATTCTCAAGGCCGAGACCCGTACCGACCTGGGGAAAGGTGCGAGCCGCCGCCTGCGTCGCGCGGGGAAGATCCCGGCCATCGTGTACGGGGGCGACCAGCCGCCCCAACCCATCCAGCTCGACGTGCCGCCGGTGCTGAAGGTCCTCGAGTTCGAGGAGACCTACTCCAGCATCCTGCCGCTGGAGATCGACGGCCAGCGCGAGCAAGTCATCCTGCGCGACCTGCAGCGCCATCCCGCCAAGCCGGTGATCCTGCACATGGACTTCCAGCGCGTGGTGGCCGGTGAAAAGCTGCGGGTGAACGTGCCACTGCACTTCATCGGCGAGGACGAGGCCGTGGGCGTCAAGGCCGGCGGCACCCTCACCCACCACCTGATGGACGTGGAGGTGGAGTGCCTGCCCAAGGACCTGCCCGAATACATCGAGGTGGACGTGCGCCAGTGCCAGGTGGGCGACACCATCCACCTGTCCGACCTGCATCTCCCCCCCGGGGTGGTGCTGGTGGCCTTCCTGGGCACCGAGGAGATGTCCGAGGAAGAGCGCAACGCCATCGACCAGGCCGTGTGCTCCATCCAGCCGCCGGGTGGCGCCGCCGCTGCAGCGGAAGAGGCCGCGGAAGAAGGGGGCGAAACTCCCTGAATGGCCCCCGCCCGCCGATCGGCAACGCCCGGCTCCCTTCAGGGGGTCGGGCGTTTTCACAAGTGAAACAGAAACCTTCTCCCTGCCAGCCGCCACAACCGCTCCCACAGTCACCAACCACTGCATCGGAGCGAAACCATGCGCCAATCCCCTTTTCCTCACCGCATGGGCCAGCCTGCTCCCCACGCCATCTTCCGCACTCGCCTCGACGAGAGACGGCAGAACCCCGCGTGGCCCTGCGCATGGACCCCACCAAGGCCGATCCTGGCCACCCTCCACCCCACCGGCGCCAAGGGAACCGGCCATGCTGCGCAGGGCGCGCCCGATGCCCGGGAAAGCTGTCCTGAGGGCCGTTGGATGACCGCCCCGCCCCCTCCTGTCGCCCCTGCGGGACCTTGACAGCCATCAAGGCCCTGCGGTCATGGCCTCCCTTACATTGACAGGCGACCACCACCAAAAGGAGCAACACCATGCCCGTACTGGAGAGATCCCGCATTCCCCTGGTCGCCCTGGAGGACATGAACGCGGTCCACTACGAAGAGGTGGACCTGATCAACCAGATCGACGCACTGCTCACGCGCATCGAGTCCGGTGCCGCCGAGGCGGATGAACTGGACGCCCTGCTGAATGCCCTGCAGGACCACATGATCGAGCACTTCCGAAGCGAAGAGGCGCGCATGGAGGCGAGTGGCTTCCCCCCCTACCCCATCCACAAGGGGGAACACGACCGGGTACTGCTGGAACTGGGCGGCCTCATCGACCGCTGGAAGCGCGAGCGCGACACGGCGCCGGTGAGCCGCTACATCCGCGAGACCTTCCCCATCTGGTTCGAGCAGCACCTGGGCACCATGGACGCGGTGACGGCCGACTTCCTGGCGCGCACCGGCGCCTGAGGAACGCCCCGTGAGCCGGGTCGCCCTGCGCCCGGCCCGAGCGGCCGACCTGCCCGCCGTCAACGCCGTCATCGAGGCCGCCGTCGCCACCTGGGACCTGCCCGAGCGGGTAAAGCGGCTGGCCCTGCCCGGCTATCGCTATCACACCGACGACCTGGACCACCTGACCGCGTGGGTGGCCACCGACCCGGACGGGCGCATCATCGGCGTGGCGGCCTGGGAGCCGGCGCCGCCGGCGGACTGTCCCCGCGCACCCTGCCTGCTGCTGCACGGGCTATACGTGCACCCCGCCGCGCAGGGACGGGGCATCGGCCGCGCCCTGCTGGAGCGGGCCGTGGCGGCGGCGCGCGGCGCCCCCTTCGCCGGCCTGCTGGTGCGCGCCCAGCCCGAGGCGGCCGGCTTCTTCGCCCGCCAGGGCCTCACCCGCCTGCCCGCCGACGCGACGGGACGCCGCTACGCCCACCGCTACTGGCTGCCCACGGACGGGGACTGAGCGCCGCCGCGCAGCGTATTTGAAGGCAAAACCCGTTCAAATCCCGCCACGTTCCCGTTGTGAACCCGTCCCCATCGGGCGGTGCCTTCCTCGCCGCGATTGTGATCGCGGGCCGGATTTGCCCGCCCCCATTGCCTATGCTTGCCTGCACTCGTCGACGGGCCATGCGGCCGGGGCAGGAACCCCGCTGGCCCGCCGCGCCAGCGCCTGCACGCCGCGTGCGGGACGAATGGACGTACGAACGCAAAGGGATTTTGCCGTGAGAAACAACCAACCCGTCACCCAGAACGAACGCCCCATGCGCGAGGGCACCATCCTGGTCTCGCAGACCGACCTCAAGGGGCGCATCACCGACTGCAACAAGGAATTCGAGGAGATCAGCGGCTTCACGCGCAACGAGCTGCTGGGCAAGGCGCACAACATCGTGCGCCACCCGGACATGCCGCCGGCCGCCTTCGAGGACCTGTGGCAGACCATCCAGTCCGGCAGACCCTGGGCGGGCATGGTCAAGAACCGCTGCAAGAACGGCGACTACTACTGGGTGAAGGCCAACGTCACCCCGCTGTTCGAAAACGGCCGGCCCAGCGGCTACCTGTCCGTGCGCACCGCCCCCACCCGCGAGGAGATCGCCACCGCCGACCGCCTCTACCGGCAGATCAACAGCGGCCAGGCCACCCTGCGCAAGCGCGGCTGGCGGCAACGCCTGGGCGCCATCTCCGTGCGCCGCCTGCTCCAGGGCAGCGTGGCCGGCACCGTGACCATCTACGGGGCCACCGCCGCCCTGCTGGCGGCCGGCGTGCCGCCCGTGGTCGAGTGGACCCTGCTCGGCACCAGCGCCCTGCTCACCCTGGCCGGCGGCTTGTTCATCACCCGCCACGTCACCCGGCCCCTGGCCTACGTGGAGCAGAAGATGCGCCAGCTGGCCGAGGGCCACTACTTCGACTGGGTGGAGACCGACCGCGAAGACGAGTTCGGGCGCATGATGCAGGCCCTCAAGATGGCCCAGATCAAGCTCGGCTACGAGGTGGTGGACGCGCGCACCAAGGCCGAGGCCGCGGCGCGCATCAAGTACGCCCTGGACAACGTATCGGTGCCCGTCACCGTATCCGACGACCACAACCTGCTCATCTACATGAACGCCGCCGCCCGCGACCTGTTCAACCGCCTGGGCGAGAACCTGCGCCAGAGCCGCCCCGGCTTCCAGGCCGAACAGCTGCTGGGCACCAGCCTGGCCGACTTCCTGCCCGACGAGCGCCTCAAGGCGGCCTACCGCACCCGCCTCACCGAGACGCGCACCTCCGAGCTGGACGCCTGGGGCCGTCAGCTCAAGCTCATCACCAGCCCGGTGTACAACCTGGACGGCAGCTACCAGGGCCGCGTCACCCAGTGGATCGACGTCACCGACGAGCGCCTGGTGGAGAACGAGATCGACAGCATCGTGGCCGCCGCCAAGACCGGCGACCTCACGCGCCGCATCGGCCTGGAGGGCAAGCAGGGCTTCTACCTGTCCCTGGCGCAGAACATCAACGCCCTCATCGACGTCATCCAGCGCGGCTTCGAGGACATCGCCACGGCCATGGCGCACATGGCCAGGGGCGACCTCACCAAGCCCATCACCAACGAGTATCAGGGCACCTTCGGCAAGGTGAAGCAGGACGTGAACACTACCATGGCCAACCTGGAGAAGATCATCGCCGAGCTGCGCGCCGCCGGCGACGTCATCAGCGACGCCGCGCAGGAGATCGCCCAGGGCAACAACGACCTGTCGGCCCGCACCGAGCAGCAGGCCAGTGCCCTGGAACAGACCGCCGCCAGCATGGAGGAGATCACCGGCACGGTGAAGAACAACGCCGACAACGCTCGCGACGCCGACCAGCTGGCCACCAGTGCCCGCCAGGCCGCCGAGCAGGGCGGCGAGGTAGTCAAGCGCGCCGTGCAGGCCATGGCCGACATCACCACCGCCAGCAACAAGATCGCCGAGATCATCAGCGTCATCGACGAGATCGCCTTCCAGACCAACCTGCTGGCCCTCAACGCCTCCGTGGAGGCCGCCCACGCCGGCGAACAGGGCCGCGGCTTCGCCGTGGTGGCCACCGAGGTGCGCAACCTGGCCGGGCGCAGCGCCGAGGCCGCCAAGGAGATCAAGGACCTCATCGAGGACAGCGTGCGCAAGGTGGAAGTGGGCACCGCGCTGGTCAACGAATCCGGCGAGACCCTGGACGGCATCGTGGAAGAGGTAAAAAAGGTGGTACAGATCATCTCCGAGATCGCCGCCGCCGGTCAGGAACAGGCCATCGGCATCGACCTCGTCAACCAGTCCATCAACAAGCTGGACCAGGTCACCCAGCAGAACACCGTGCTCGCCCAGCAGACCTCCAAGGCCTCCACCGCCCTGGGCGAGAAGGTGCTGGAGATGGACCGCCTCATCAGCTTCTTCACCACCTCGCGCGCCTCCAGCGTGCACCGCGTCACCCCGCCGGAGCCACGCCCCGTCGCCGACCGCCCAACCGCCACCCCAGCCGCGGCCAGCCCCGCCGCCACGGCGCCCCTGCCCAAGGCCGTGGGGGACGACTGGGAGGAGTTCTGAGCACCACGACACGGCCAGGTGACGTGTGGGGCATCACCCGGTCGACCGTGTCCAATACCTTGATGTCCCCTGGGATCCACACCGATGCGCGGGATCCCGGCGGACCATTGCACGTCACCCGCATCTGGCGGACACTCCAGACCATGGCCGCCAACCACGCACCGGAACCATGACGCAACTGACTCTGGAAATGCCCGACGACGTCCTCGCGGCGCTCCACCAGTCCCCCAAGGAATTCGCCCGGGAAATGCGCATCGCCGCGGCGGTGAAGTGGTACGAGCTGGGCCGGCTCTCCCAGGGGCGGGCCGCGGAGATCGCCAGCCTCACCCGTGCCGCCTTCCTTGACGCGCTGGCGCGCTACCGGGTGTCGCCCTACCAGTACAGCGCCGAGGAAGTGGCCGAAGAACTGCGGGATGCGGATTGACCGCGTCGTCATCGACGACTCACCGCTGATCACCCTCTTTCGCAGCGGTCAGGCCAACCTCCTGCCGGCGCTGTTCGACCACATTGTCGTGCCCGACGTCGTTTGGTCGGAGGTGGTGGCGGAGCGGGACGATGCCGCCGCCGTCGGCCTCCCCGCTCAGCCGTGGTCCATTTGCCAGCCGGCACCGCCCGTTCCCGAAGTCACCCTCTGGAACCTAGGACGGGGAGAGACCACCGTGCTGAGTCACGCCCTCCGTCACCCAAGCACGCGGGCGATCATCGACGACCGTGAGGCCCGCCGCCGCGCCCAGACCTTGGGCATTCCCGTGCTGGGCACCGGCGGGCTGCTGGTGCTGGCCAAGTGCCGACAGCTGATCCCCTCCCTGAGTGACGCCCTGACCCGAATCCGCCGGGCGGGCCTATACCTGTCCGGCGACGTCACGGCGCTGCTGCGGCAGCTGGCGGGGGAGTAAGTCCACACATGGCGGCGCGGCGCATGGCTCCCCACACCGGCCATTGGCCTCGCCAACTCAGCCGTAGCACTCCCGGGGCACGGCAAAGGCGTCCTCGTCGGGCGACACGTCGCGCTCCAGGCGGATGAGGTCGTGCACCACCTGGATGCCGCCGTGGTGGGTCCAGGTGAAGAAGCGCAGCGGCTCATTGCGCCCGTCCATGCACCACAGCCAGCGGTCGTGGTCGCCGGCCTCGCGGTAGGCCACGAAGCGCACGTCGCCGCCGGGCACCAGCCCGTGCCCCTCCTCCGTGCCCAGGGCCAGCTGGTCGGCCAGGCACACGCGGCGGTCGGTGCGATAGCGGTGGCAGGTGAACTCGCCGTCGCGCGTCTCGAACACGTGGGCCAGGCCACGCACCTCGTCCAGCAGGTAACCGAGCTGGCGATCGCAATTGGCGAAGCGGTTGTGCACCGCGTAGCGCTGGCCCCGCGCGTCGTAGTGCAAGGTGCCGATGCCACAGTTGCGCACCTCGGGCAGGGTCTCCTGCCAGAAATATTCGATGCGAAAGCTGTCTCCCCAGGGACGTGCCGTACTCATGTGAGATCCTCCGACAGACCATTCAGGCGGCGCTGCACGGTGACCAAGGCGGCCGAGTCGCGCTCCGCCCCGCCGCTGCCCACCAAGGCGTTCATGAGCTGGGCCACCAGGGCCGTGCCGGGCAGCGCCACGCCGGCCTCGGCCGCAGCGGACAGGGCGATACTGAGATCCTTCTGGTGCAGATGGGCCTTGAAGCCAGGGCGGAAGTTGCCCGCCAGCATGCGCTGACCGTGCACCTCCAGGATGCGCGAGTAGGCAAAGCCGCCCAGCAGGGCCTCGCGCATGCGGCCCGCATCCACCCCGGACGCCTCGCACAGGGTGATGGCCTCGCCCACTGCCTGCATCGTCTGCGCCACCACCAGCTGGTTGCAGGCCTTGGCCAGCTGGCCGGCGCCCGACGGGCCCACGTGCACGATGTGCCGCCCCAACACCTCCAGCAAGTGGCGCACCCGCGCCAGCGCCTCGGCAGCGCCACCGACCATGATGGACAAGGTGCCGGCGATGGCCCCCTGCTCGCCACCCGACACCGGTGCATCCAGAAATTCGGCTCCCACCTCCGCCAGCCGCGCCGCCACGTGGCGCGCCGTGGCCGGCTCGATGGTGCTGTGATCCACCACCACGCTGCCCGGCCGCAGGCCGGCGATCAGCCCGTCCTCGCCCAGCACCAGCTCCTCCACATCGGCCCCGCCCGACACGGCCAGGAACACCACCCCCGCCTCCCGCGCCAGCTCCCGCGGCGAGTCGCACACCCGCGCCCCGGCCGCCTCGAGGGGCGCCAGCGTCTCCGCCCGCCGCGCCCACACGCGCAGCGGAAAACCCGCCGCCAGCAACCGTTGCGCCATGGGGCGACCCATGATGCCCAGACCGATGAAGCCGATTCCGGTTTGCATGATCTTCCTGCCAACGAATCAAGCGTCAACCAGACGCCAAAGGAAAAGCCCGCGCAAGCGCGGGCTTTTCCTTTGGCAAGGCCTTGCCCCCTTCTCAAGCAGGCAACGCCTCGTCCGTCGTACGCTTGGCAAAACGCCGGTAGCCGAACAGCCCCCCCAGCGCGGAGCCGAACAGCCAGATGGTGGCCGGGATCGGCACTGGCGTGATATTTGCACTGCAGCTCAAGAGGTTGAGGGGTCCATTGCCGCCGATAAACGACAGGTCCATGATATCGAAATCGCCAGGACCACCCGTCAGGTTGAAGGTTCTGTTGAACGGTGTGTTATTCGGTCCAAAAGCGCCCTCGAGGTATCCGCTTACCTTCAGGCCGGTTTCATTCGGTGCCAACACGCCATAGATCCCCAGACCGAAGTCGGAGAACACATTGGTGCCGAGCAGCGGCGCAAGGTTGCCAAAGCTCAACGACCCCGCCGAGGCACCGAACTGGTTCATGGTGTAGGTGCTGCCCGTGGGGATGACCGTGGTCGCCCCCTGCAGATTGTGGACGGTGATGGCAGAGCCACCCTGGTTGCTGCTCGTAAGGATGATGTCGGAGACCGTGAAGGCCTGGGCGGTACCGCCCATCATTGCTGCGCCCAGCGCCAGGGTTGCCATACCCCGTTGCAACGAGTTCCGTTTGATAGCCATTTTGTTTTCCCTCCCTGTGAGAAAATTGTGGAACGTGTGCACGCACACACGACGGATTGTATTGGAGAACGGATGAACGGGATACGACCCGCGGCGACCCGGCAGCAAATTTTGCGAGGCATATCACACAAATCGCGCACACACGGGCCGGCAGATTGACTTTTCAAACGACAGGATCCCGCAACGGGCGATCCAGCAGCCCGATCCAGTGCACCACCGGTACGTCACTGGCGGCGGCCAGGTGCAGCTGGCAGCCGAGGTTGGCGGTGGCGATGCAGGTCGGGCCGCCGGCCTGTAGGCGTGCCAGTTTGGCGTCGCGCAGGCGGGTGGCGATGTCCGACTGGAAGAAGGCGTAGGTGCCGGCGGCGCCGCAGCAGAGGTGGGCGTCGGCCACGGGCAGCAGGGGGTGGCCGAGACGGGTGAGAAGGTCCTCGACCACGCCGGTGAGGCGCTGGCCGTGCTGCAGGCTGCAGGGGGCGTGGAAGGCGACGGGCGGCGCGTCGGCGCGGTGGAAGGGGCCGAGGTTCTCGCCGGCCAGCACCTCGGCCGGATCGCGGGCCAGGGCCGCCACGCGGGCGGCGCGCTCGGCGTAGGCCGGGTCGTCGCGCAGGTAGTGACCGTAGTCCTTGAGGTGGGCGCCGCAGCCGCTGGCGCTGACGACGATGGCCTCGGCGCCGGCGGCGATGGCCGGCCACCAGGTGTCGATGTTGCGCCGCATGCGGTCCAGGGCGGCATCGGGGGCGTCCAGGTGCTGCTCCAGGGCACCGCAGCAGCCGGCCACGGGCTGCAGGCCGATGCCCAGCCGGTCGAACACGCGCACGGTGGCGGCGTCGATGTCCGGCGCCAGCGCGGGCTGCACGCAGCCGGTGAGCAGCAGCATGCGCCGTTCGTGGCGCGGCGCGGGCAGGCGCGGGGCGCGCGCCGGGGCGGGCAGGCGGCGCGCCAGCGTC
Source organism: Gammaproteobacteria bacterium (assembly GCA_027031685.1). Taxonomy (GTDB): domain Bacteria; phylum Pseudomonadota; class Gammaproteobacteria; order UWMA-0217; family UWMA-0217; genus JALVPS01. The sequence continues at coordinate 15,939 of JALVPS010000025.1, forward strand.
CCCGGCAACAGGGGGCGCAGAGCGCGGCCCAGGCGCACGGCGCCGCGGAACAGGCGCGGCGAGAGCAGGAAGCGGCGCAGGGCGGCGCGGCGCAGGCGCTCCGCCGCCGGGCGCGGCACGCACCGCAGCACTTCGGCGCGGCCGATGTCCAGCAAGTGATGATAGTCCACACCCGAGGGGCAGGTGGTCTCGCAGCTGCGGCAGGTGAGACAGCGGTCCAGGTGGGTGCGGGTGGCGGCGGAGGCCACCCCCTCCTCCAGCAGCTGCTTGATCTGGTAGATGCGCCCGCGCGGCCCGTCCAGCTCGTCGCCCAGCAGCTGGTAGGTGGGACAGGTGGCGTTGCAGAAGCCGCAGTGCACGCAGGCGCGCAGGATGCGTTCGGCCTCGCGGCCGACGGGGGTCTCGCGCAGGGCGCTGGGCAGGCGGGTCTGCATGACTACAGGTCCGGATAGAGGCGGCCGGGGTTGAACAGGCCCTGTGGGTCGAGGGCGGCCTTGACGCGCCGGTGCAGGGCCAGCAGCGGGGCCGGCAGGGGGTGGAAGACGACGCCGTGGCCGTCGTGGGGGCCGAACAGGGTGGCGTGACCGCCCAGGGCCTCGGCGCGGGCGCGGATGTCGGCGGCCGGCGCCGGGCTGCGCAGCCAGCGCTGCGCCCCGCCCCAGTCGATCCACTCCCGCCCCGGCAGGCCGGTGGGCGGGGCGGCCGGCGGCAGCGACAGGCGCCACAGGGGCGGCGCGTCCGTGTCGGCGGTCACGTCCAGAAAGGGGTGGCGCAGGTCGCGCAGCGCGTCCCACGGGGCCTCCGCCGGTGGGCAGGCCTCGCCGCCCAGCCGCTCGCGCGCCGCCTGCAGGCCGCCCTCGCCGCCCGCCAGGCGCAGATACAGGGCCTCACCGTCGTGCAGCGCGCCGGTGAGGGGCAGGTGCTGGCGCTGCCACTCGGCCAGCCTCGCCAGGGCCGTGGCGGCGTCCAGCCCGAAGCGGCGCGTCTCCTCCGCCGGCGGACGCGGCTCCACCTTGAGCGACACATCCAGCAGCACGCCCAGGGTGCCTAGGGCGCCGGCCATGAGGCGCGACACGTCGTAGCCGGCCACGTTCTTCATCACCTGCCCGCCGAAGCGCAGCGGCTCGCCCTGGCCGTTGATGAGGCGCACCCCCAGCAGGGCATCGCGCAGCGCCCCGCGCCAGGGCCGCGCCGGGCCCGCCAGGCCGGCCGCCACGGCACCGCCGACGGTGGCCGCCGGCCCCGTGCGGGGCGGCTCGAAGGGCAGGCGCTGACCGGCCTCGGCCAGGGCCGCCTCCAGCTCGGCCAGCGACGTGCCGGCACGCACCGTGACCACCAGCTCGCTGGGCGCGTACTGCACAATGCCAGCGTGGCCGGCCACGGCCAAGGGCACGGCCTCGTCGGCCACGGCCCGCCCGTACCAGGCCTTGCTGCCGCCGCCGGTGATGCGCAGCGGCTGGCCCACGGCGGCCGCCTCGCGCACCGCCTCCACCAGGGCCTCCATCCTGTCCTGCATCGCCCCGCCCATGTCAGAACCGCGGCAGGTCGGGGAAGCGCAGCTTGCCCTGGTGCACGTGCATGGCGCCGAACTCGGCGCAGCGGTGCAGGGTGGGCACGGCCTTGCCGGGGTTGAGCAGGCCGCGCGGGTCGAAGGCGGCCTTGATGGCGTGGAACTGGCGCAGCTCGGGGGCCGGGAACTGCACGCACATGGCGTCCAGCTTCTCCACGCCCACGCCGTGCTCGCCGGTCACCGTGCCGCCCGCTTCCACGCACAGGGCCAGGATCTGCGTGCCCAGCGCCTCGGCCTTCTCCAGTTCGCCGGGGCGATTGGCGTCGTACAGGATGAGCGGGTGCAGGTTGCCGTCACCGGCGTGGAAGACGTTGGCCACCGGCAGGCCGTATTCCTCGGACAGCGCGCCGATGCGGCGCAGCACCTCGGCCAGGGCGTGGCGGGGGATGGTGCCGTCCATGCAGTAGTAGTCGGGCGAGATGCGCCCCACGGCGGGGAAGGCGGCCTTGCGCCCGGCCCAGAAGCGCTGCCGCTCGGCCTCGTCGCGCGCCGTGCGCACCTCGGTGGCGCCCTGCCCCAGCAGCAGCTCGCGCACCGTCATCACCTGCTCGGAGACCTCGGCGTTGGCGCCGTCCAGCTCGCACAGCAGGATGGCCGCCGCGTCCACCGGGTAGCCGGCGTGCACGAAGTCCTCGGCGGCGCGGATGGCCGGGTTGTCCATCATCTCCAGCCCGGCAGGGATGATGCCGGCGCCGATGATGGCCGCCACCGCGTCCGCCGCGCGGCCCACGTCGTCGAAGGCGGCCAGCACCACCTGGGCCCGCTCCGGGCGCGGCAGCAGGCGCACCGTGACCTCCACGATCACCCCCAGCATGCCCTCCGAGCCGGTGAGCAGGGCCAGCAGATCGTAGCCCGGCGCGTCCAGGGCGGCGCCGCCCAGGGACAGTCGCTCCCCCCCGATGGTGACCAGCTCCAGGGCCAGGATGTTGTGCACCGTCAGGCCGTACTTGAGGCAGTGCACGCCGCCCGCGTTCTCGGCCACGTTGCCGCCGATGGAACAGGCGATCTGCGACGAGGGGTCGGGGGCGTAGTACAGGCCGAAGGGCGCGGCGGCCTCGGAGATGGCCAGGTTGCGCACCCCCGGCTGCACCCGCGCCGTGCGGTTGTCCGGGTCGATGGCCAGGATGCGGTTGAAGCGCGACAGCACCAGCAGCACCCCGTCCGGGCGCGGCAGGGCGCCACCCGACAGCCCCGTGCCCGCGCCGCGCGCCACCACCGGCACGCGCCGCGCGTGGCACAGCCGCAGCACGGCCTGCACCTGTTCCACCGTCTCCGGCAGCACCACCACCGCCGGCCGCCGGCGGTAGGCGGCCAGCCCGTCGCACTCGTAGGGGCGCAGCTCCTCCTCGCGGTGCAGCACGCAGTGCGCCGGCAGGGCCACGGCCAGGGCCTGCAGCAGGTCGGCGCGGGCCTGGGGCGGGAGCGGCTGGGGGGCGGCGGTATCAATCAAGGACACAGCTCTCGGCGGACTCGAAACAAGGGTACCGTATTTGCCCCACCAGGGCGCCAAACTGTGGCCTGCATCGCCAAACCCCCACGGACGCTATGGTAGCTTACGGCCCCATCCCCACCCAGAGAGAGGACACCACCGTGAGCAAGCAAGAGGAATTCACGCAGCTCATCCGCGAGCTGCGCGACAATGTGCCGGACATCTCCGGCGTGCTCATCGCCACCGTCGATGGCCTGTCCATTGGCACGGACTTCCCCGAGGAAGAGGCGGCCCGCGTGGCAGCCATGGCCGCGTCCTCCATCGGCCTTGGCAACCGCATCACCAAGACGGCCGACATCGGCGTCATGAAGGACATGTTGATCGAGGGCCGGGATGGCAAACTTATCCTTTACATGGCCGGCACCGGCGGCGTGCTGGCCATCCGCGCGCCGGAGCGCTCCAATCTGGGTCTGATCCGTCTGGAAGGCCCCAGGGCGGCGCGTCGTGCGGCCGAGATCATGGAGGCATGAGGAGGGAACGATGACAGCGAGGACACTGTACGAGGCCAACGGCCACCGCTTCATCCTGCTGGAGGGCTTCGGCCACGGCGAGATGGTGCCCACCAACCAGGTGCTCATCCACAACGGCGACGAGGGCATTCTGCTCGACCCGGGCGGGCACAAGGTGCACTACGACCTGATGGACACCATTTCCGCCCTGATGCCCATCAACCAGCTCAAGTACCTGTTCTTCTCCCATCAGGATCCGGACATCGTGGCGGCCATCAACGCCTGGCTCATGCTCAGCGATGCGGACGCCTATATCTCCAAACTGTGGCTGCGCTTCGTGCCCCACTTCGGGGTGGACGAGCTGATGATCGCCCGCCTCAAGGGCATCCCGGATGAAGGCATGCGCCTGCCCCTGGGCGATGGCGAGCTGGTGTTCGTGCCCGGCCATTTCCTGCACTCCTGCGGCAACTTCCAGGTGTACGACCCGCAGGCGAAGATCCTCTTCACCGGCGATCTGGGCGCATCCATCGGCCCGGACTATGTAGAAGTCACCGACTTCGACGCCCACGTGCCCTACATGGAGGGCTTCCACCGCCGCTACATGCCCTCCGGCCACGCCAATCGCGCCTGGGCGGAGATGGCACGCGGCCTGGAGATCGAGATGATCGTGCCGCAACACGGGGCCATCTTCCCCACGCCCGAGCTGTCGCGGCGCTTCATCGACTGGGTGGCCGAACTGCCCGGCGCCGGTGAAGTCATGGAGTCCATGTACCGCGTCCCGGCCTGAGGCCGCTTTCCGGGGCGGCGCGTCCGCGCCGCCCGCTCACTCCACGCCGCTGTAGCGGTTCACCAGGATCCACACCAGGGTCACGAATTCCGGCTGGTTGAGCCGCGGCTCGCCCTGCAATACCAGCAGAAAGCGGTGCGCGCCCACGAACAGCGGCCAGGCGCCGATACGGCTGGCCCCCCAGGCATCCACCGCCGCCCAGCCCTGGGAGGCCACGCCCAGGTGGCGGCGCAGACGCTCGGCATGGCGCCGCTCCACGGCGGCGATGTCGGTAGCCAGGGCCGAAAGGATGGCCGCCGTCTCGTCGTCGATGCCGTGGCGCGCAAAGGCGAAGCCGTTCCAGTCCACCAACAGCCCCTTGCCGATGGCCGACAGGGGCTTCAGCAGGCGCGCCATTTCCGCCCCGATGTGCGCACCCGGCACCCGCCGCGGCGTGCGAAAGCCCTGGATCCAGCCCAGCGTCTGGGCCTGGTGCAGCAGCTCCAGCACCTCGTCGGGGCCAGACAGCCCGGCCATCTCGGCCAGCGCGGCCACGTCGCCGGGCGACGTCTCGGGTACCCGCAACAGAGCCAGCAGGAGCTGGCGCAGGGGCTCCGCCTGCGGGCCAGACACGGCGTAGAAGGCGCCGGCGGCAGTGGGCAGCAGGTGATATTCCTTCGACACTTTATATGAGGTCACGGTCGGCTCCTGTCGGA
>JALVPS010000026.1 GCA_027031685.1 Gammaproteobacteria bacterium
ACCGCCAGCCGGCCCGCCGGCTTGAATTGTGCGGCAGCGCCGGTCATATTGGCCGAACCGCCCCGCGCCGGAGGCCTCGCCCGACACCATGAACGCCAAGGTCGAAATCTCCCCCATCCGCTTCCCGGTCACCGACTACCCGCGCACGGACGACGTCCTCACCCACCTGCCCCGCCACGACCCGGCCGAACAGCGCGCCCTGGTGGCCGAGATCAAGGCCGAACTCGAGCGCCAGGACGCCGTGCTGGTGGCCCACTACTACACCGCCCGCGAGATCCAGCAGCTGGCCGAGGAGACCGGCGGCTACATCTCCGACTCGCTGGACATGGCCCGCTTCGGCCACGAGCATCCCGCCAGCACCCTGGTGGTGGCCGGCGTGCGCTTCATGGGCGAGACGGCCAAGATCCTCAATCCCGAAAAGCGGGTGCTCATGCCCACCCTGGAGGCCGAGTGCTCGCTGGACCTGGGCTGCCCGGCCGGCCCGTTCATCGACTTCTGCGACCAGCACCCGGACCGCACCGTGGTGGTGTACGCCAACACCAGCGCCGAGGTGAAGGCGCGCGCCGACTACGTGGCCACCTCCAGCATCGCCGTGCCGCTCATCGAGCACCTGGCCGACGAGGGGCACAGGATCATCTGGGCGCCGGACAAGCACCTGGGCAGCTACATCGCCCGCGTCACCGACGCCGACCTGTTGCTGTGGAACGGCGCCTGCATCGTGCACGAGGAGTTCAAGTCGCGCGCCGTGGGCAACCTGCTGGCCCAGTACCCGGACGCCGCCGTGCTGGTGCATCCCGAGTCGCCGGCCAGCGTGCTGGAGGTGGCGGATGTGATCGGTTCCACAACTCAGCTCATCAAGGCCGCCAAAACTCTGCCCAACAAGCATCTCATCGTTGCCACCGACAAGGGCATCTTCTATAAGATGCAGCAGGCCGCGCCGGACAAGGTGCTCATCGAGGCGCCCACCGGCGGCGTCGGGGCCACCTGCCGCAGCTGCGCCCACTGCCCATGGATGGCCATGAACTCGCTGGACCAGCTGCTGGAGACACTCAAGACGGGCCGCAACGAGATCCATGTGGACGAGGTGGTGCGCGTGAAGGCACTGCGTTCCACCCAGCGCATGCTGAACTTCGCCGCCACCCTGTAGCCCTGACGCCCCGCCGCCGGCACGCGGCCAGACAAGGAAGACGTGCCAATCCAAGGAAAGAGGACCCACGCCATGAATGCCCCCCAGATCCCGCTGGAGGTGTTCCGCAAGATGGTGGCCACGCTGCCGCCAGACCAGCTGGCCCGCATCCCCGCCGAGAAACTGCCCGACCAGATACCCCTGGAACTCATCGAGACGGCCCCACCCGAATCGGCGCGCACCCTGGAGACCCTCATCCTGCGCCACCAGAGCTGGGTGGTGCAGGTGCGCGAGAAGCTGCGCCAGCGCCTCGGCCCCATGGCCCACGGCGCCTGGCAACTGACCCACCGCCCGCTGCGCGAGTTCGCCCTCAACCGTCTCCACAAGCAGCTGCAGCGCTATGCGCGCCTCAAGCGCAGCCACCGCCGGCAGCACCGCCTGGAGGCGGACATCGCCCTATACGAGACCCTGCGCGACCTGGAAGACCTGGCCAGCGAGACCCAGGGCGAGCTCAGGCGTATCGAGGACTATCGTGCCCGGCTCAAGCACCTGCGCCTGGACGATGCCGAGCTGGACACCATCGTGCGCGAGACACGCCGCGACCTGTACCGGCTGGCGCGCCTGCACTGCAAGGTGCTGGGCCGCTACCACCTGGAACGGCTGGAGATCACCACCCGTATCATGGCCGACTACCACCGACGCATCGAGGCGCAGGCCGCCGAACGCGAGCGGCTGCTGGCCCAGCAGCGCCTGCTGCGCGACCAGCTGGAGGCCACCCAGCCCGGGGAGGGCGACCCAGCCCCCTTCCGCCAGGGACTGCGCCAGATGTTGTTGGAGATCAACCGGCGCCTGCACCAGTTGGCCGTGCCGCTGGGCGAGAACGAGCTGGAGGAGTGGCTGGACGTACTGGTAGCGGTGGTCGTCCACCCCGCCCTGCGCCGCCGGCACGCCCGCCTGTACGCGCAGGCGGAAAAGCACCTCGTATATCTCATGCGCCACTACCTGACCGGCCACGACGGCCATGCACCGGCGCAGGAGCGCAATCCGTTCCTGCCCATCAGCCCGGAACGGGTGATGAGCTTCGACACCCGCTCCACGGCATTCCTGCTGGACTACTTCCGCAACCGGGAGCGCCACGCGAGCGCCTCGCTGTGCACCCCGCACGCCGAACAGCAGGCCGAGCTGGAGCGGCTGCGCAAGCTGCTCCTCAAGGACATCCGCCTGCACTGAAAACCCAAATCCGCCCCTTCACTGGCCGGCGGGCTTGAAACCACACCCCCCGGCCACCATTGTCGGTTCCGGTGGCCATGCCGGCGCGCCGAGGCATCCCCGCGACAGGGAAGTGCACGCAAACTCACTTGACGTATGTCAAGCGTGCTTGGCAAAAGCATTGTTAATTTTTGGACGGTTTTCACGCCCGGAGCGACACGGCGAAACGGGCGCGAACGCGGTTTTCATCACTCACTCAACTTCAACCGGAGGGGAAAGAAATGAAAAAACTCCTGAGCGCTGCAGCCGTTTCTCTGCTGGTCGGTGCCGCTGCCCTGATGCCCGCCCAGAACGCCCAGGCCTGGTGGGGCGACGACTGGGACGACGGTCCGTGGTGGTGGTATGGCCCCTACTGGGGCGGCCCGTGGGGCTATCCGTATTGGGGCGGCCCGTGGGGCTGGGGTGGTTATCCGTACTGGGGCGGTTACCCGTACTGGGGCGCCTATGGTTATCCGTATGGCGCCTATGCCTATCCCGGCTATACCTATCCGCGGGTACAGACCCAACAGGCCCCGGCCACTTCCACCACCCCGGCCAGCAAGTAAGGGAAGCCTGCTTCCCGCATAGAGTAGGAGGCGGGGTCCACCCCCGCCGTCCTCTCACACCACCGGACGTGCAATTCCGTATCCGGCGGCTCAAGAGACACTCCGGAGTCGCCGCACCGTATCGAGCAGCGATACCAGCCCCAGACGATCGAAGTACGACTTGCGGAACGTCTGGTTCAGGTGACTCGCGCCACTGTTCCACCAGGGTCCGTGCGGGTTGAAGGCCGCGCAGAACGCCCGTTCTTCGACCAGCCCCGCTCTCATCAGGCTGCGCGCCCGTGTGTACAGCCGTTTGCGCCGTAGCCACCCGCCCCACTCTTCCAGCTCCCGCGTGGTCTCGGTCAGCTTGAAATAGGCCGCCCAGCCACACAGGCTCGGAGTGAGCTGGTCGATGGTGTGGCGCAGGCTGCGCCCTGGCGCCCCTTTGAGCGGCGGCTCGGGACCTTGTGCCTCGAAATCGCTACCGGCGATTTTATCGTCGGGCCAATGCTTCGGGGACCAATAGATTCCCCCTCGCGAGGGACACCCTTGCCGTTCAGCCAACCACTTCCCCTCGCCGGGCTGGCAGGGGACTCTTGCACCCCCAGCTCATCCCCCCGCCGCAGCTCGGGGAATAGCGCCAGTCACGGCGCTGCGCGCCATGCCTGGCGCACCACCAAAAAAAGACGGCGCCCCCCCGGGGCGCCATCCACCAACAGCCTTGAGAGGCCGACCGGATTGCTAGGCCACCGCCTCCGCTCTGCCATCCAGACCCTTCCTCTTCTGCATGCGCGCTCTCCGGACCACGAACAGGGTCAGCAACCCGGAACCCATCAGCCACAGGGTGCCGGGCAGGGGAACCACGGTCACATTGAACTCCCCGGTGTTGTCGGTCCAGCTGCCTTCGTCGGCCACACCGAGATAGAGGGTCAGCGGCACGCCCCCCGCCAGGTCGGGCACCGTGAAACCGGCGAGATGGCTACCCACGATGAAGGGCAGGCCCAACGGGTTGTACCCGCCGCCCGAGCTGAACACGCCCACCAGTTGCCCATACTTGAATCCGGGGCCGATTTCGGTCCACGCGGGGGTGCCGCTCCCGTCCGGCCCGGTGGTCCCCCATACCTTCCCGGAGGAATAGTCGATCGTCCCTCCGGCAGTGATGCTGAGAACGGAACCCGGCGCAAAGGTCCCCGCCACCACCGGTGCTGAACCGTGCACCCAAGCCTCGACTTCGTCACCGTCCTTGCCGGTAAAGTCGTTACCGTTGAAAAACAGGTCTGCCGTACCGGGCACAGTCAACGCGGAAGCCGTCCCGAACGACCCCATCACCATGAGTGCACCTGCCAACAATCCGCGCTTGATCCTCTTTGTCATCACTTGATTTCTCCATGCAAATAAATGATCAAATATTCCCAGAGAGGCCCATCCCCCGCTCCGGCTTCGCGCCATGAACTGGATCACGCCTTCCATGTAAAAGATAACTGTAAGAGTCCTGTTACAGATGACCGTTGATCCCGAACAAAGGCCCGTTCATCCGTTCACAAAATGAACGTTCGAGCATCACTGGCGACGATCCGGGCAAAACCCGGCATGCGTTGGCCGGGTTTTGCCGGGGAACAAGCGCCGCGAGCCCCCGGCCCGCTCACCCCTCGCCCCGCTCCGGGCGCAGGTGGGGAAAGAGGATCACGTCGCGGATGGAGGGGGCGTCAGTGAACAGCATGACCAGCCGGTCGATGCCGATGCCCTCACCGGCGGTGGGCGGCATGCCGTGCTCCAGGGCGCGGATGTAGTCGGCGTCGAAGTGCATGGCCTCCTCGTCGCCGGCCTCCTTCTCCTGCACCTGGCGGCGGAAGCGCTCGGCCTGGTCCTCGTAGTCGTTGAGCTCGGAGAAGCCGTTGGCGATCTCCCGCCCGCCGACGAAGAACTCGAAGCGGTCGGTGACGAAGGGGTCGTGGTCGTTGCGCCGCGCCAGGGGGGACACCTCGGCCGGGTAGGCGGTGATGAAGGTGGGGTCCATGAGGCGCCCCTCGACGGTCTTCTCGAAGATCTCGATCTGCAGCTTGCCCAGGCCCCAGGTGGGCTGCACGGGGATGCCCAGGCGCTCGCACACGGCCCGCGCCCGCCCCTCGTCGTCCACGTCGGCCTCGCTCAGGTCGGTGTTGAACTGCAGGATGGACTCGCGCACGGTGAGGCGCGTGAAGGGCTTGCCGAAGTCGTACTCGCGGCCCTGCCAGGTGAGCGTGGTGCTGCCCAGCACGGCCAGGGCCAGGGCGCGCAGCATGTCTTCGGTGAGGTCCATCAGGTCGTTGTAGTCGGCATAGGCCTGATAGAACTCCAGCATGGTGAACTCGGGGTTGTGGCGCGTGGACAGCCCCTCGTTGCGGAAGTTGCGGTTGATCTCGAACACGCGCTCGAAGCCGCCCACCACCAGCCGCTTGAGGTACAGCTCGGGGGCGATGCGCAGGAACAGCTGCATCTCCAGGGCGTTGTGGTAGGTGACGAAGGGGCGCGCCGTGGCTCCGCCGGGGATGACCTGCATCATGGGCGTCTCCACCTCGAGGAAGTCGCGCTCCTCCAGGTAGCGGCGGATGAAGCGCACGATCTCGGTGCGACGGCGGAAGGTCTCGCGCGTCACCTCGTTCATGATCAGGTCCAGATAGCGCTGGCGGTAGCGCTGCTCGGTGTCGGTGAGGCCGTGGAACTTCTCCGGCAGGGGCCGCACGGACTTGGTGAGCAGGCGGATCTGGTCCACGTACACCGACAGCTCGCCCTTCTGCGTCTTGAACAGCCGCCCCTCGGCGCCGATGATGTCGCCCACGTCCCAGCCCTTGAACCTGGCGTACACCCCCTCCGGCAGGGCGTCGCGGGCCACGTACAGCTGGATGCGGCCGGACATGTCCAGCAGGCTGGCGAAGCTGGCCTTGCCCATGACCCGCTTGGCCATCATGCGCCCGGCCACCGCCACGCGCACCTCGTGCTCGTCGAACCACTCGCGCGGCTTCTCGTCGTACTCGGCGTGCAGCTCGCCGGCCACCACGTTGCGGCGGAAGTCGTTGGGGAAGGGCACGGCCTCCTCCTCGCGCAGGCGGCGCAGTTTCTCGCGCCGCTCGGCGATGAGGCGGTTCTCGTCGGTGGGGGTGGGGGCGGGTTTCTTGCTCATGTCGATTCCGGGTTACAGGCCGCTCTTCAGGCTGGCCTCGATGAAGGCGTCCAGGTCGCCGTCCAGCACCGCCTGGGTGTTGCCGGTCTCCACGCCGGTGCGCAGGTCCTTGATGCGCGACTGGTCCAGCACGTAGGAGCGGATCTGGCTGCCCCAGCCGATGTCGGACTTGCTCTCCTCCAGGGCCTGCTGCTCGGCGCGGCGCTTCTGCATCTCCAGCTCGTACAGCTTGGCACGCAGCTGCTTCATGGCCTGCGCCTTGTTCTTGTGCTGCGAGCGGTCGTTCTGGCACTGCACCACCACGCCCGTGGGCAGGTGGGTGATGCGCACCGCCGACTCGGTGCGGTTGACGTGCTGGCCGCCGGCGCCGGAGGCGCGGTAGACGTCGATGCGCAGGTCGGAGGGGTCGATGTCGATGTCGATGTCGTCCTCCACCTCGGGCGAGACGAACACCGCCGCGAAGGAGGTATGGCGGCGCCCGCCGGAGTCGAAGGGCGACTTGCGCACCAGCCGGTGCACGCCGGTCTCGGTGCGCAGCCAGCCGTAGGCGTAGGGGCCCTCCACCTTGACGGTGGCCGACTTGATGCCCGCCACCTCGCCCGGTGACAGCTCGATGACCTCGGTCTTGAAGCCGTGCTGCTCGGCCCAGCGCAGGTACATGCGCAGCAGCATCTCGGCCCAGTCCTGGGCCTCGGTGCCGCCCGAGCCGGCCTGGATCTCCAGGAAGGCGTTGTGGGCGTCCATCTCGCCGGAGAACATGCGGCGGAACTCCAGCCCGGCCACCTCGCGCTCGAACTCGTCCAGGTCGTCGGCCACGGCGGCCACGGTGTCCTCGTCGCCCTCCTCGGCGGCCATCTCCAGCAGCTCCCTGGCGTCCGCCAGGCCGGCCGTGAGGCGCTCGATGACGTCCACCACGCCCTCCAGCTCGGCGCGCTTGCGGCCCAGGGCCTGGGCCTTGTCCGGGTCGTTCCAGACCTCGGGGTCCTCCAGCTCGCGCCTTACCTCTTCCAGCTCTTCCTTCTTGGTATCGAAGTCAAAGATACCCCCTCAGGGCCTCCAGGCGGCCCTGCAGGTCTTGGATCTTGTGCAATAAGGGATTGATTTCCATGGTCGAAAAGCTCGTCGAAAAGGGCGCGTATCATAGCCGTTTCGTGCGCCCGTTCACAGGGCCGGCGACCCGGCCGTGGCCCGCCTATACTCTGCCCAAGGCCGCCCCGGAGACCGCCATGCGCCCGCTCGCCCTCGCCCTTGCCCTGCTCGCCCTGTCGCTGCCGGTCCAGGCCGGCGGCCTGTTCTCCTTCTGTCCCTTCGGCGGCCCGCCGGGCTGGGCCGCGCGCCTCAGCGGCCACCACCACCGGTGGCGTCCACCGCCCCCGCCACCCCCGCCGGCGTGGAGTCCGCCGCCGCGGCCCCGGGCGCCGGCGGGGGTGGCGGG
>JALVPS010000027.1 GCA_027031685.1 Gammaproteobacteria bacterium
CTGGCGGACTACGACGGTTGGGTGGAAATCGTGGTGTACCCGGACGCCTTTCGCGTGGCGCACGAGACCGAGGACGAGCTGGGCCTGGTGCGCCATGAGCAGCGTACCCTGCTGGGCGAGTCCTGGGAGCGCGGTCCGGTCATCCTCTCCTGGGCCGACGTGGCCGAGGACAGCTTCACTCTGCACCGCGGCCAGCACGTGGTCATCCACGAATTCGCCCACAAACTGGACGCCGGCAACGGCGTGGCCAACGGCATGCCGCCCCTGCACCGCGACATGTCGCGCCCGCGCTGGACCGAAGTCATGCAACGGGCCTTCGACGAACTCAACGAGCGCATCGCCCACGGCCACCGCTCGCCCATCGACGACTACGCCGCCACCGACCCGGCGGAATTCTTCGCCGTGTGCAGCGAATATTTCTTCACCGCCCCGCGCCACCTGCACCAGCACCTGCCCGCCGTCTACCACCAACTGCGCCTGTACTACCGCCAGAACCCCATGCGCCGTCTGCCGGCGCGGCTGGAGGCGGTGCATTGTGCGCTGGAGATGGAGCAAGCCTGAACAGGCCGAAAAAAAGCCCCGGCACCGGGCCGGGGCGTCATTTCGTTTCCTTGCTGATCGTGGTCGGCTAGGCGTCGCCGCCCTGGCTGCGGAAGCGCCGCATGCCGAGCATCCCCAGCAGGCCGGAGCCGAACAGCCACACCGCCGCCGGCAGGGGGACCGGCGTCACGGTGCTGTAGCTGTACGTGGCCCCGCCAATGGTGACGGGATTGGCAACCAGCTTCTGCGCCAGCACCAACCCGTTGGAGAACACGGCCCTCAGTGTGGTATTGACGATGTCGCCACCGCCGAAGTCCGGATTGGCGAGATAGTCCAGATCAAAAACGATCTCCGCATACTCACCCGAATCGAAGCCGGAGAAGAAGATGCCCGCCTGTTGCTGGCCATCGGTGGATGCACTATCCGGCAGCGTGACCGACCCACCTGCCGGTGCATGCACCAGACCCCACGCGGTGGGGCTAGTGCCCGGGGCCGTCGGGAAGGTATCGAAGAAAGTGTCACCCTGATTGTTGGTCGACAGGTCGATCAACAGGGAAGAAAGCTGTACTCCACCTGTCGAGGTATTCTGGATGCCGAGACCGCCACCCGAATGCATGCCGGCCGTGAAGCCGACGGTGAGGGCGCCGGCCTGCAGCGTCCAGGACAGCAGCGTGGCCACTGCGGTGCCTTGCAACAAGCGCCTGATTGCCCAGCGATTGCTTTTCATATCGAGCCTCCCAAGATTTCATGTCGTATTCGAACCCTGTGGGTCCTCCCGACCCGAAGCTCGGAGGCTTCCCTTTCCCCACTCGTTACCCGGCCAGAGTCGTCATGGCCTGTCGCACCTCCTCCCGTGCTGTGGCGCGGGTGCCTTGTGATTACCGTTCATCCAGGAAAATAGCCCCAATCGTCGAGAGGAAATGAGAACGGGTTCACATAACCAGCGGACGCTCACCCGGACTCGGCGAGGAACTCCGCCAGCGCTGCCCGAAATGCGGCCGGCTGTTCGGCGGGCACCCAGTGGCCGGCGCCGGGGATGGTCCGCAGGGTGTGGCGGGGGAAGCAGCGGGCAATGGCGGGGCGGTGGCGCTCCTGCACGTAGTCGGAGTGTTCGCCGCGCAGGAACAGGGCCGAGCCAGAGTAGTGGGGCGGGCAGTCGAGGTCCCAGCCGGTGATGTGGGGCATGGCGGCGGCGATTTCGTCCAGGCCCAGCCGCCAGCGCCAGCGGTCGCCCTCGCGCACCAGGTTGAGCAGTAGGAACTGGCGTACGGCGGGCTCGGCGATGTGGGCGGCCATGGCCGCGTCCGCCTCCCGGCGGCTGCGCAGGCGGGCCAGGTCCACGGCTCGGAAGGCGGCCAGCACGGCGGAGAAGTCGTGCCCGTAGGGCACCGGCGCGATGTCCACCACCGCCAGCCGGTCCACCCGCGCCGGCTGGCGCAGGGCCAGCGCCATGGCCGCCTTGCCGCCCATGCTGTGACCCACGGGGATGCAGCGCGCGATGCCGAGCCGGTCTAGGAGGGCAACCAGATCCGCGGCGTGGGCGGCGTAGCGCATGTCGGGCACGTGCGGGGAGTCGCCGTGGTTGCGCAGGTCGGGCACCACCACGTGCCAGCCGGCGGCGGCAAAATGGCGGGCGTGGCTGTGCCAGTTGAGGCCGGCGCCGAACAGGGCGTGCAGCAGGAGGAGCGCCGGCCGGTCGGGGCATGGTGCGCCGTAGTCTCGATGGGCAAGGGCCACGGGCTGGATCACAGTTTTCGCCTCCGCTGCGGGAATGGGGCAGTATTGTCCGCCCATTCCCGCACTGCTGCAGCCCATGACCCGCCTGCCCGGCAAGGACGCGCCCCTGGAGCGCACCATCGACCGCCTCACCCGCCAGCTCGCCGCGCTCGGCTTCGACGTG
>JALVPS010000028.1 GCA_027031685.1 Gammaproteobacteria bacterium
TCGCTGATTGCGCCGTGCCGCTCATGGGTTACAGTAGGCCCATGCGTGCCTGTCTGTTGCTGCTTGTCCTGCTGCCTGCCCTGGCGAGCGCCGGCCCCGTGCGCGAGGCCACGCTGTCACTCGCCGGCGGCGAGGAGTGGACCTTCGAGGTCTACGGCCGGCCCGATGCAGCGGTAAGGGTGCTGTGGATCGCGGCGGCCTTCGGCCTGCATGCCGCCCACCGGCAGGCGGCCGCGGCGCTGGCGGAAAGGGGCATGGAAGTCTGGCAGATCGATCTGGCCGAGGCGCAGTTCCTGCCGCCCGGCGTCGGCAGCCTGCAACGGCTATGGCGCGGTGCCGGTCCTGCGCGGGATCCGTGCCTGGCAGGGCCGGGCGGACAACCGCGCGGATCGGCTGCTCGGGGCAATCCTGTTCTCGCCCAACCTGTTCGCCCGCATCCCCCGTCTGGGCGAGCCGCCCGTCTTCCTGCCGGTGACCGCGGCCACCTCGGTTCCCCTGTTCATATTCCAGGCCGGGCGCAACGGCAATCGCTGGCACCTGCCGGCCCTGCTCGAGCGGCTCGAGCGCCACGCGCCCGTCTATGTGCGGCACCTGCCCGGCGTCACCTCGCTGTTCTACGATGGCGACACCTCGGCCGAGACCCGCATGGCCCGCGCGGCCCTGCCCACCCGCTTCGAACAGGCCATCGAACGCCTGCGTGACCATCCGGTACCGAAGACGGCCCTGCCTCTACCGGGGCAGCCGGTGCAGGCCAGCGTGCAGGACAGCGGCCTGGACGATCGCCTCCGCCCCTACCGCGGCCGGGTGCGGCCGTCGCCCTTCACCCTGCCCGATTTGACCGGCAGGGCCTGGACCCTGGACGACTACCGCGGCCGGGTCACGGTGCTCAACTTCTGGGCCACCTGGTGCCCGCCCTGCGTCGAGGAGATCCCGTCGCTCAACCGGCTGCGCCAGGCCTTCGCCGGCCGCCCCTTTCGGCTGATTTCCGTCAATTACGCCGAGCCGCCCGAACGGGTGCGGGCCTTTCTGGAAAAGGTGCAGGTGGACTTCCCGGTGCTGCTGGACACGGACGGGCGCACCGCGGCCCGCTGGCAGGTGGTGGCCTTTCCCTCCACCTTCGTCATCGCTCCCGACGGCACCATCCGCTACGGTGTGAACGCCGCCATCGCCTGGGACGATCCCGACGTGATCCGCGCGCTCGAGGCCCTGCTGCCCAAACCCTGAGCCGGCTCAGGCCTGCCCCACCACCCGGTCCCGGCCATCGTGCTTGGCCGCATAGAGGGCCTCGTCGGCCCGCCGGAGCAGATCGTCGGGACTGTCGCCCGGGTTGCAGGCGGTGACGCCGAAGCTGGCGGTGATCATCGCCGGTCCCCGCGGCACCCGCAGCCCGGCGATCTCGCGGCGCAGGCGTTCGGCGAAACGGGTGGCGCCGGCGAGATCCGTTTCCGGCAACAGGATCACGAACTCCTCGCCGCCGTAGCGGGCCACGAAATCGAGTTCCCGCACCGCCGACCGGAGCAGCCGGGCCAGGGCCTGCAGCACCTGATCGCCGATCAGATGACCGTGGCGATCGTTGATGGTCTTGAAGTGATCCACGTCGAGAAGGATGCAGCCCAGCGCGCGCCCGTAGCGATGACACCGCTGCAGTTCCACCTGCAGCCGCTCGTTGAGCGCCCGCCGGTTGGCCACCCCGGTGAGCGGATCGGTGAGCATCAGTTCATGGATCTTCGCTTCGTTCTCCTTGAGCAGACGATAGGCTTCGGCCAGCTCCCGGTTGGCGTGGGTCATGCGCTGCTGGGCATCCAGCGATTCGCGGCGGAAGTAGTACATCACCAGAAACACGCCGATGCCGCTGGCGGCGAGATTCATCACGAAAAAGGCCACGTTCACGTCCGCCGACATGGACGGCACCCGCGAACGGAGGATGGGATCGAGGATCCCCGAGAGCACGGTGAACAGCACGAAGGCGATCAGCCAGCCGATGGCGCGGCGCATGTCGGCAAAGAACACCGCCGCCAGCGGCGTGAACAACGCCCAGATCATCACCGCCGAGCCGTTGGCGAAGCCGCCCAGGCTCCACATCAACAAGAAGGGCAACAGGAAGATCAGCAACAACTGGCTGTCGCGGAAGAAGGCGAAGTGCTTGCGCACGAAGTAGTCGCCCATGCTCAGAAAGGAAATCAGGGCATAGCTCAGGGGGATCGCGCCCGAGACCGGATAGCCGGCCAGCAGATACAGCGTGCCCCAGCCCACGGCCAGCACGGCGATGAACAGGGCGATCAGCGTCAGGATCGATTGCTTGAGGCGCTCCTCTGCAGGCAGATCGGGATGATTGCCGCGGCTGACGAAACGCCAGAGCCGGGCCGCTGGACTGTCCATGGGCGTGTGCTGACGGGGGATTTCAGGACTCACCTTTCGGTTATCGGCAAGCGGC
>JALVPS010000029.1 GCA_027031685.1 Gammaproteobacteria bacterium
GTGTCGTCGATGTCCTTGAGCAGCAGGTGGAAACGCCCCTCGGGGGTCTTGGCCATGCCGCCCATGCGCGCCTTGGCCACCAGGGCATTGCGGTGGATGCGCATGAAGTCGTCGGAGAACTCCTCCTCCAGCGACTTGAGCGGTTCCTCGATGAGCACCTCGCCCTGGGTGTGGCGCACGGTGACATATTTCTGGTCCGCCTGGAAGTAGTAGATGTCGGTGAGCGGGATCAGCTCCAGATTGCCGCGCACGCGGGCGCAGATATGGGTGCGGGTCTTCTTCTTGCCGGCGCTGAGCTGGGCGAGCTGGGCCTTGTTGAGGCGCGAGGCGCGGTCCAGGGCACTCAGCAGCTTCTCCTGGCGGATGGGCTTGAGCAGGTAGGCCACGGCCTGCGTCTCGAAGGCCTCCAGTGCATGCTCGCCGAAGGCGGTGGTGAAGATGACGGCCGGCGGCTCGTCCATGTCGGACAGATGGCGGGCCGCCTCCAGGCCGTCCATGCCAGGCATGCGGATGTCCATGAGGGCGATGTCGGGCTTGTGCTGCTGGGCATACCGGATGGCTTCCAGCCCGTTACGCGCGGCGGCGCACACCTCGTAGTCGGGCTGTTCGTTCAACATGCTGGCCAGACGGTCCAGGGCCGGTGTTTCATCATCCACGATCATTACGCGCATGTCTCTTACCTCGGTATCTTGAAGGAAACGATGTACCTTTCCTCGGTTGCTTGAATGTTCAACTTGCCCTCGTCGCCGTAGGCGAGTTGCAGGCGCTGTCGGATGTTCTCCTGCGCCATGCGGTTGCCCTTGTGGCGCTGCTGGTCGGAGCGCGCGCCGAGCGGATTGGCCACCTTGATCTCGATGGCGTTGGGCAGGTTGCGGATGCAGATGTGCACCGTGCCGCCCTCGGTGAGTGGTTCGATGCCGTGATAGAGGGCGTTCTCCACCAGCGGCTGGAGCATGAGGGCGGGGATCTCGGTGCGCTCGTCGATGTCCTCGTCGATCTGCCATTCCACCTTGAGGCGGTCGCCCAGGCGGTGCTTCTCGATGCTCAGGTAGCGCTTGGTGATGTTGATCTCTTCGGCCAGCGTCAGGAAATTGCGCGAGGCCAGCGACACGCGGAACAGGTCGGCCAGGTCCTCCACTGCCTGCTCGGCCTGGTCCGGGTTGGAGCGCGTCAGGCTGGCAATGGTGTTCATGCTGTTGAAGAGAAAATGGGGGCGGATGCGGGCCTGCAATGCCTGCACGCGGGAGCGCGCCTCGGCCTCCATGTTCTTTTTCCACTGGTACTGGATATAGAAGTAGCGCAGGATCAGGGCGGTGACAATCGCGCTGATGATGAGATTGCGCGCCACGAAGGGTGCGGCCTCCACGCCGCCCGGCTCCAGTCCCAGGTGCGCGATCACCCACATCGACAGCAGCGAGAAGAGCAGGGTGATGGCCAGGATGGTGACGTAGGCGATGAGCGCCGAATGCAGGGTGTCGAGACGGTTGAGGCGCTCGCGGGCGTAGCACAGGGCGGCCACCGAGCCCAGCGCTACCCACTGGATGAACAGCGACACCAGCGACAGGCGGGTCCAGAAATCGGCCCCGAAGCCCTGCGCCAGGGTGAGGATGACGGACAGGAACTCGGCCCCGACCACCACCAGAAACACGTTGTGGCCGTTGCAGAAATCCGGGAGGAATCCCTCTCCCGAGCCCGACGCCGTGCGGGGCGGGGTGGTCCGTCTGTCCTGAGTCAAGGCGTGAACTTCCTGTCAGCGTGTAGCCCGAAATTACGCGAGATACCGGGGCCACTCAAGCCAGAGTGCTATACTCGCGTCACATTTTTTCCAAGTACATCAATCCATTCGCCACTCTTTCATGACCGCCCGCACCTCCAAGACCTGGGGGGGCCGCTTCAGCGAGCCCACCGACCGCTTCGTGCAACGCTTCACCGCCTCGGTGGACTTCGACCGCCGCCTGTACCTGCAGGACATCGCCGGCTCGCGCGCCCACGCCCAGATGCTGGCGCGCATCGGCGTGCTCACGGCCGAGGAGCGCGATGCCATCCTGGACGGGCTGAACCGCATCGAGGCGGAGATCGAGGCGGGCGAGTTCGAGTGGTCGGTGGAACTGGAAGACGTGCACATGAACATCGAGGCGCGCCTCACCGAGCTGATCGGCGAGGCGGGCAAGAAGCTGCACACCGGCCGCTCGCGCAACGACCAGGTAGCCACCGACATCCGCCTCTACCTGCGCGGCGAGATCGACCGCCTGCAGGGCGAGATCCGGCGCCTCATGACCGCCCTGCTGGACCAGGCCGAGCGCCACGCCGACACGGTCATGCCCGGCTTCACCCACCTGCAGGTGGCCCAGCCGGTGAGCTTCGGCCACCACATGCTGGCCTGGCTGGAGATGCTGGCGCGCGACGCCGAGAGGCTGACCGACTGCCGCCGGCGGGTCAATGTCATGCCCCTGGGGGCAGCCGCCCTGGCCGGCACCAGCTACCCCATCGATCGCTTCTACACCGCCGAGCTGCTGGGCTTCGAGCGGCCGGCGGCCAACTCGCTGGACGCCGTGAGCGACCGCGATTTCGCCATCGAGTTCTGCGCCAGCGCGGCCCTGCTCATGACCCACCTGTCGCGCTGGTCCGAGGAGCTCATCCTGTGGGCCTCGGCCCAGTTCGACTTCATCGAGCTGCCGGACCGCTTCTGCACCGGCTCGTCCATCATGCCGCAGAAGAAGAACCCCGACGTGCCCGAGCTGGTGCGCGGCAAGACCGGCCGCGTCAACGGCAACCTGCTGGCCCTGCTCACGCTCATGAAAGGCCAGCCGCTGGCCTACAACAAGGACAACCAGGAGGACAAGGAACCGCTGTTCGACACCGTGGACACCCTGCGCGACTGCCTGCGCGCCTTCGCCGACATGGTGCCGGCCATCGAGGTCAAGGCGGACAACCTGCGCCGCGCCGCGCGGCAGGGCTTCGCCACCGCCACCGACTTGGCCGACTACCTGGTGCGCAAGGGGCTGCCCTTCCGCGACGCCCATGCCGTGGTGGGCCAGGCCGTGCGCGCCGCCAGCGAGCGCGGCTGCGATCTGGCCGACCTGTCGCTGGACGAGCTGCGCGCCTTCTCGCCGCTCATCGACGCCGACGTGTACGCCGTGCTCACCCTGGAGGGGGCGCTGGCGGCCCGCAACCACTACGGCGGCACCGCGCCGGAGCAGGTGCGCGCGCGTGTGGCCGAGTGGCGAGAGCGGCTGGCCGCGGCCGACTGAAGGCCCGGGATTCGCATTCAGCCCGTTGCAAACGCCCGCACATGTCCTAGACTGAAGTAGGCGGGCTGACTCGTCAGACACCGCGCAAGAGCAGGGCTAGTGGTCGAGGCTGGGGGGCCACGGCCGCGGTCGGTCTCCGGCCGGCGGCCACTATCGACCCGCAGACCAAATCCATTCGGAGGATGGAATATGCACAAGAAAGACTGGCGTCTCGCGCTCTCGCTGGGCGTACTGGCCGCCTTGCCCGCGGCTGCCCCCGCGGCGGAGCCCAACCTCATGGGGCGCAATATCGGCGTGACCTGCTTCGGCTGCCACGGCACCGACGGCAGAAGTCAGGGCGTGGCCCCGTCCCTGCACGGCAAGAAGGCGCAGGAAATCATCGACAAGATGCACACCTTCCGCGCCGGCAAGGACCCGGAGGCCACCATCATGGACCGCATCGCCCGCGGCTACACGGACGAGCAGATCCGGGCCGTCGCTGACTATTTCGCTAATCTGCCTTGAGGAGGAGCCGAGCATGAGCAAAAAGACGCGACGTAAGTTCCTGACCCAAGCGGCCGGCCTGGCCGCCGGCGCGGGCCTGACCCTGGCCGGTTGTGCCACCAGCGGGAACAAGCCCGCGGCCTCCGCCAAAAAGGCGCGGGTGGTGGTGATCGGCGGCGGCTTCGGCGGCGCCACGGCGGCCAAGTACCTCAAGCGCTTCGGACCGGAGCTGGAGGTCGCCCTGGTGGAGTACAATGAGAAGTACTACACCTGCCCGGGCAGTAACTGGGTGCTGGGTGGCCTTCGCGATCTGGAGTCCATCGCCTTTACCTACGACGGCCTGCGCAAGCACGGTGTCAAGGTGGTGCACGATTGGGTAACCGCCATCGACGCCGACGGGCAGAACGTGCGCCTGGCCAGTGGCGGGCAACTCCCCTACGACCGGCTGGTGGTGTCGCCCGGCATCGACTTCCACTGGGATACGGTGGCCGGCATCGGCGAAAAGGACAGCAACACCATTCCGCACGCCTGGAAGGCCGGGCCGCAGACAGCCATCCTGCGTAACCAGATCATGTCCATGCGCCGTGGCGGCACCTTCGTCATCGTGCCGCCCCCCAACCCGTTCCGCTGCCCGCCGGGACCCTACGAGCGGGTGAGCATGGTGGCGCACTACTTCAAGCAGCACAATCCCACCGCCAAGATCATCATCCTCGACCCCAAGTCCAAGTTCTCCAAGCAGGGGCTGTTCACCGCCGGCTGGAAGAAGCTGTACGGCTTCGGCACCGACAACAGCATGATCGAGTGGGTCGGCGGCGACGACGGCAAGGTCAGCAAGATCGACGTGGCCACCCGCACCGCCTATCACGGCCCGCTCGAGGACGCGGTCAAGGCCGATGTGCTGAACTTTGTCCCGGCGCAGAAGGCCGGGCGGCTGGCGGCGGCTGCCGGCCTGACCGACGCCTCGGGCTGGTGCCCGGTGAACCAGGCCACTTGGGAGTCCACCCGGGTGCCCAGGGTGCACGTCATCGGCGATGCCGCCATCCAAAAGCCGCTGCCCAAGTCCGGCTTCGCCGCCAACTCGGAGGCCAAGATGTGCGCTGCGGCCATCGTCGGCCTGCTGCGCGGCGAAGACGCCGGGCCGCCCAGCTTCATCAACACTTGCTACAGCCTGGTGGCCCCCCACTACGGCATCTCGGTGGCCATGGTCTACACCCTCAGGGACGGCAAGGTGGCCAAGGTCAAGGGGGCCGGCGGGCTAACCCCGCCCAACGTGGACGTGTCGCAGGAGGCCGCCTACGCCCAGAGCTGGTGGCAGACCATCACCGCCGACGTCTGGAGCTGACGGCGAACCAGCCGCCAGCCACGGGTCCCCGCGGGGGCCCGTGTCATTTGCACGACAAAGCGTGATCCACACCACGCCCCCTGCCCGCCCATCGTCTATAGTCAAAGGCACCGGTTGCGGCCCGCCACTCGCATCAGCGGCACGTCACCCCGGACAGGCGGCATGCATATGTGTAGTGTTCTCAACGAGTTGCGGGCTATACTTTATAAATAACACCAAATTCGGGAGGGCGACATGCGGTTCGGCGACGGGCGATTCCTATTTCTCGCGCTACTGCTATGGGTCTGGCTGGCGGTGGCCGGCTGGGCGGCGGGCGGGGACGAGGCACGACAGACGTTCCTCGACGCCGAGCAGGCCCTGCGCGACGGCGACCTGATCCGCTACCGGGCACTGGCCGGGCGGCTGCGCGACGATCCCCTCTACCCTTATCTGGAATTCGAACGCCTCAGCCAGCGACTGGATGACGACGCCGGTGTGCGCCGCTTCCTCGCCGAACAGGATGGCAGCTGGCTGGCCGAGCGGCTGCGCAAGCGTTACCTCTACCATCTGGCCAAGGTGGGCCGCCATCGCGATCTGCTGGCCCTGTACCGTTCCGGTGACGGGATCAAGCTGCACTGCCTGACCCTGCGTGCCCAATTGGCCACCGACCGCGCCCGCTTCCCTTGGCAGGAAGCCATCGACCTGTGGCTCAGTGGCCGCACCCGGCCGCCCGCCTGTTCACCCCTGTTCGACGCCCTGTATACGGCCGGGCGCATCACCCCGGATCTGCTGTGGCGGCGCATCGGCCTGGCCATGGCCCGCCGCAACCTGCGCCTGGCGCGCTTCCTGGCCCGCAAGCTGCCCGACGACCAGCGCGAGGACTTCCGGCTCTGGTTGCAAATGGACAAGAAACCGGCCGCTACCCTGCAGGCGGCCCTGGACTGGCCGGACACTGCCCGCCACCGCGCCATCGTGCTGCATGGCCTCAAGCGCCTGGCGCGGCAGGACACGGCCGGGGCCTGGCGCCAGTGGCGCGAGGTGTTCGCCGACCGCTTCGCCTTCAGCGAGGACCAGCGCCACGACATTGAGCGCAGCCTGCTGCTGCGCGCCGCCTGGCGCCACATGCCGGTGGTGGTGGAGTGGTTCGAGCAGGTGCCGGAAGCGGCCTTGGACCGTGAGGCGCGCGCCTGGCGCATCCGCAGCGCCCTGCGCATTGGGGACTGGGGCGGGGTGCTGGCCGGCATCGAGGCCCTGCCGGCCGGGGAGGCCGACGACGAGCAGTGGCGCTACTGGCGGGCGCGCGCCCTGCTGGAGGTGCCCGGGGGGCGCGACGAGGGGCGCCGCGCCCTGGCCGCGCTGGCGCGCAACACCAGCTACTATGGCTTCCTGGCCGCCGACCGGCTGGGCCGTGACTACACCTTCACCGACGAGCCGGTGGTGGACGAGGGGGCGGCGCGCGCCGTGCGCGCCCTGGCGCGGCGCCCTGTCTTCCGCCGCATCCGCGCCCTGTACGAGCTGGGCCGCACCGGCGAGGCCTACGGTGAGTGGATGCACGAGATCGCGCGCCTGTCCGACCACGACAAGCGTCTGGCCGCCCGCCTGGCCCACGAGTGGGGCTGGCACTTCACGGCCATCGTCACCACCGCCCGCGCGCGCCATTTCAGCGACCTGTCGCTGCGCTTCCCGCTGGCCTACAAGCAGCCCGTGCTGCGCCACGCGCGCAGCCGCAACCTGCCGCCCAGCTTCGTGCTGGGCGTGGTGCGCCGCGAGAGCGCCTTCAAGGAGGACGCCCGCTCGCCCGCCGGCGCCCTGGGGCTGATGCAGCTCATGCCGGCCACGGCGCGCCATGTGTCGCGCCAGCTGGGCATCGATCGCCCCAGCCGGGCCGATCTGCAGCGCGCCGACAGCAACATCCTGCTCGGCACCAGCTACCTGCGTGAGCTGCTGGACCGCTTCCAGGGCCACGAGGTGCTGGCCACCGCCGGCTACAACGCCGGGCCGCACCGTGTGCGGCGCTGGCTGCCGGAGAACGGGCCGCTGGCGGCGGACGTGTGGGTGGACACCATTCCCTTCGACGAGACGCGCAAGTATGTGCGCGCCGTGCTGTTCTACAGCACCGTGTTCGACTGGAAGCTGGACGATCGGGTGGATCGGCGCCTGCTGGCGCGCATGCGGCCGGTGCCGCCGGCCACGGCCCTGCAGCTGGCCGCCCAGTAACCCGCGCGGCGCGACGGGGCCGCCCCGTCTGACCCGCGCTAGGGCCTCAGCCGCGCCGTAGGGTAGGCAGCAGGCTGCCGCCGGCGGCCGCGAACAGCAGCCAGCTCAGCCACGGGATGTGCAGCCAGGTGGGCGAGAGGGGCCGGTCCAGCACCAGCACCCCGGCCAGCAGGCAGGTGGC